>JAFGHB010000034.1 GCA_016930255.1 Methanomicrobia archaeon
CAGGTCCTCATTTTTACGTACTTCGCTTTTCTTTTAGGGATCGGTGTCTTTGTGGCGAACCTCTTGAAAAAAGCCAGAGTCCCGGACGTTTTCTTCTTACTACTTGTGGGATTTGTTCTTGGCCCAACGATCTGGTCAAATCCGAGCGTGTTAGCATATATCAATGTTGCCCCGATCGATGTTTCGGTAATGGGCGTTGTACCAGACTTCTTGAGGACACTGGCACTCATAATGGTGGTTTTTACTGGTTCGTTCAACCTGAACTACCAGGTCTTCAAGAAATTCTCAGGTCTCTCCACTAATCTCGCTATTATTGGCGTTATTTTTAACACCATTATATTCGGTCTCGTGGCTAATGCTATCTTTAACCTGGAATTAGTTCCCGCGTTCCTTTTAGGGTCTGTCATAAGTGGTACCTCATCAGAAATAGTATTCTCCTTGAAAGACACGCTAAAAAAGCGTGAAAATGTATCAACAATTTTGGAAGTTGAGTCAATTTTTAACACACCGCTCTGCTTACTGTTGCCAATAATATTCCTCGACTTATTCAATCTCGCCCCGGGTGCAGTGATAGAGCCTTACAAATACTTAACGCTGTTCTGGCGACTGGTGGCTGCGGGGATTGGGACTGGCCTATTACTGGGTATCGTGATGAGTAAGCTGATAGGGAAAATGATCAAGGGATATTCACCCCTGTTCATATTCTCTCTGGCACTTGTTACGTATGCGGTGGCAGAGAATGTTGGCGGTTCTGGTATGCTCGCCGTAGCCATCTGTGGGCTTGTTATTGGCAACCTGGTATTCCCGTTTAAAGAGGAAGTTGCCCGATTCGAAGATGCGTTGTCAGAAATGTTCAGGATATCTGTATTCACGCTCCTCGGTGCGCAGGTACTCTTACTCCTTGAGCCGAAACTCGTGCTCCTTGAGCTCGTCTTCGCCCTGATTGTGCTGGCATCTCGACCGATATTCGTGCTGCCACTGCTGGGGAAATTGCGCTCTTCCCTGGATGATCGCAGTCTGCTCGTCATAAGCTGTGTTGCTCCGCGCGGAATCGCAGCCGCAGCGATGGCGCCACTCGTTGCGAGTGTCGTCGGTAACGATTTACTCATCAATATCGTGTTCATGGTGATCCTCTTATCAGTATTACTCAGCACCGCAATACCCGCCATAGCAGGTAGAATAGAGCCGGAGTGGGAAGAAGAAAGGATAGAACCGGAAGCAGCAGGTGCTGAAGAAGTGTCTGAAGAAGAATTAAAAGCGGAAGTGGTGAAATAAATTCAAATTCCCGGTAATGATAGTGTTAATACCCGGTACGATAATTATTAAAGAACTGTATCTACTTGGGCTTCTGCTCACGCCGCTCGTCACCGGATCGCGGGTTGATTGCTTTCAAAAGCTCTTCTACGGGATTGGCGTTCGCGCCGCATTCAGGGCATGGAATGGTTGGTAGACCATCCAGTGCGTCAATGGGCCCCATCGGGACGGGGTCACCGACCGCCCATAAGCCGTAGCCGTAGCATCTCGTACACGTCTTTGTCTTCATTCTGTCTCCTATATACGACCTTCATGTGCTGAGGATAAGAACATAGTTGGTGGATATTGAGCGATAGTGGTTGAATAACGTAAACATCGATGTCAAGCATGAAGATACGATCCCATCAGTATACTCTCCCTTCAAAGCTTGGCGAGTACGTTCTCAGCCCATGATCATCCATTCAAAGCCTGATCTTGAAAGTAACCTTTATTTATGCCCCATTTTTTCACTACTACTATGCCTGAACAATTCACCGTGATTGTTGAAGAGGGAGAGGACGGCCACCTCATTTCCGACGTGATTGAGCTACCAGACTGTCATACGCAGGCGAAGATCTATGATGAACTTATAAGACGAACCAAAGAAACTATAGCGTTATATTTCAGTGACCGTGATAATTTATACTGAAATTGATAGCGTAAAGTGTTCGGATTAGCTATGTCTAAAAGTACAGTTTCAGTTCTTCCTCAGGACTGTATCGCAAAGGTTGCCTGAAAATGGCTCTTAAAGTCCCTTTGTCTAACTCATCATGAAACGGAATAGTCAAAGTTTTCCTCGATCCATCTGGATCGATTCTTCGTAACTTTACATGACTCCCTCGTTGGGAAACAATGTCAAAGCCAAATTCAGAGAAAATTTTCACTATAGCTTTACCGCTGAGAGTTTTAAGGTTCGGCATATGCAGCGGGCAGTTCAAAGTTGACCAGAATCGAATGCTCGGGAAGAATACCCCACTCCGCTAGATCTTCGCCTCCGAGGTGCAAGCTGATGGCTTCTTTTATATTTGCTGTTACTTCATCCAGAGTTTTTTCCTTGCGTCACCACCGGAAAATCGATGCATTCGGCAATGTAATACTTTTCTCCTTCCTAAACTCTGACCTGGATGATTCTCCGCATGCTTTCACCTAAGCCTTCCCGATATTCAAACTTAACTCTAGGCGCAATGAGCGTTTAATCATCAGTTACAGACGCTCTAACGTTTTCTCACCGCACATAATTGCGCAGCGTTCCGATACCCTCTATCTCAATCTCAATCGTGTCTCCGCGCTGCATCGCCCCGATCCCGCTCGGCGTTCCCGTGGCCACGATGTCCCCAGGTTGCAAGGTCATCACCTTCGAGACGAACGAGACCAGCTCCTCGGTGGTAAAGATGAAGTTTGCGGTAGTGGAATCCTGCCGCAGCTCGCCGTTCAGGTAACTCTGTATCCGAACGTTGTTCGGATCGATGTTACTAACGATCCGCGGTCCCACCGGGCAAAAGGTATCGAAGCTCTTCGCACGTGTCCACTGCACGTCCTTCCGTTGCAGGTCGCGCGCCGTTACGTCGTTCAAGCACGTGAACCCCGCGACGTATTCCATCACTGCGTCCGGCTCGACGTTCTTGCAGGTGTCCTTTATCACTACTGCTAACTCAGCCTCGTAGTCAACCCGTGTCGATTGTGCCGGGTAGACGATGAACTCCTCGGGCCCGATCAATGTAGTTGGCGGCTTCAAAAAGAGGATGGGCTCCTCGGGCAGCTCCATCTTCAGCTCCCGAGCATGATCCCGGTAATTGAGCCCGACCAGCACAACCTTCGTTGGCTGACGCTGCAAAAAGGAGAGGGGCATCTGAGTGAGATGAGACGATTACTGCTTCTTGAACAGTTGCCTGATCTCCTCGCCCACCGTTTCGATCTTATGCTTGCCGATGTTCTCCCTGCTCGCCTTCAGG
>JAFGHB010000035.1 GCA_016930255.1 Methanomicrobia archaeon
ACTGCGTCACTACCGCCAGGACATAACTCATCACAGACTTATTTCCGATATATATCACGTTGTCTTCTCCAGGCATTTTTGCATCACTACTCTGTATCTATGTGGACGGGTATAGTTAAAGATATTCTTACGAACTCGCAACACCCCCATATTTGCGCAGACCGGCCATACCCGCAGACACCCATCATGCGCCGGGCCAAAACAAAGCAAAGTAAAGAACTTTAGCTCTGTCGGAGTGCGTGCGTGAAAAGCGGTTTTCACTCCTCGCTGCATGTCTTGTACGTGCCGCCGCACACCACGTACTCACGCGCATCACTACCCCTCACCAGTTGATAGTAGGTCTTCTTGTAATAGAGGTCTGTTTCCGCAGGATTGATATAGATGTAATCGACCCAGCCAGTGCCGTTTGCCAGCGCGCCAGCCACGATCTCGTCCCGGAATGGCTTGCCTGAGACGTCGGTCTTACCACGGTAGTTTTCGCCGACGAGCCGGATATTAGCCGCATGAGCGACCATGGTGACATTGGTATCGTAGACGAAGACATAGAGCGCGGGGTTGGTCCCGTCCTTGTAAGGGTGCTCGCCTGCGGAGATCTTCTGGAAGGTACCGGGTGCATCTGAAGCGATCGCAACGGCGGTGAGGTTGACCAGCCGGATAACCGCCTCGTCACTGATCGGCTGCCGGGCGCACTCGACGCCGATATACTTGTACAGAATTCGCTCGTATTCACTGATCCCCTGCGCGTCCTTCTCCTCTGGGATAGCTTCCAGCGCCTGCTGGAACGCGGCAACGAGCGAGTCGGGCGTATCACGGCTGAACGCATAGTAATACTCGTTCGTGTGAATGACATACACGCTCTCGAACTCCTCAGGTCGCGTCGCGTGCTCATGGATGAGATAGTTACCCGAGAGCTTGCCCGTTGCCCAGAGATCGATCTCGCCCTGCTCGAGCGCGTCAATAAAAACCGCGGCGGTCTCTCCGAGCACAAGCTGGTCGTGCTCGACACCAAGCCCGAGCAGGATGGGTATCGAGCTGGTATTCGTAATTACGCCGATCCGGTACTTCTGCAGATCCTCCGGGCTCGTTATCGTGATATTCCTGTCCTTCAGTGCAAAGAGCACGTTATCGCCGCTCACAAACGGGCCGGCCCACTTGAAGAGCTCTGCGCGCTCGTCGAGCCGTGCCATCGAGAAGACCACCGTTCGGTTCCGGGTGAGCACCGCCTGATAGGCCTCCGGCCAGGTCATGAGTCGAACGTCCTCGCGTGTGAGTCCCGTATCCAGCCTCGTGAAGACCGCTTCGAGCAGATCCACGGCAACACCCTGCAGTTGACCTCCTTCCGCCGCCTCGTAGTTCAGTGGCGGGAACTCCTCCGTGAGGTAGGTATAGTACCGCAGGCCGATGGACGGGAGATAACGAGCCATGATTATCTCATAAGTGCTCAGGCCTTCTGCATCCCGCTGCTGCGCCTTCACCGTATCCAGCGCCTGCTGAAAGGATTCCACCACAGTATCGGGTGTATCCTTATTGAATGCGTAATAGAGATCATACTTTTGGAGCGTGTAGACCGCCTTGAAAAACCCGTACTTACCGGTCTGCTCCGCGGTCAGGTAATTGCCTGCCGCTTCGCCATAGCACCAGAGATCGAGTTCACCGTTCTCCAGTTTCTGGATGATCACACCGGGATCCTCATCCGCGACGAGCTGCTCACGTGCTACGCCGAGCGCAAGCAGTTCACCAATTGCGGCATCATCGGTAATCACGCCGATCGTATAGTTATGGGCTTTCAGATCACTGGGCTCGGTAATAGTGATCTCACGGTCGCGCATGGCGAAGAGGACCTTCTCTTCTGTGTAAATGGGCCCAACCCACGTGAACGACGCTTCGCGTTCCGGCAGCCGGACCGTGGAGAAGAGAACGGTGTTCTTCTGCGTGAGTGCGGTTTGGTACCCCTCACTCCACGGCAGAAGCTGTAGCTGCTCATCGGAAACCTGCATACCCATACTCTCCGTCATCGCTTCCAGGAGTTCGACCGAGATACCCTGAAGCTGACCCCCCTCATGGTAATTGAAGGGCGGATACGTCTCGGTCATAAAGGTGAGGTCTTCCGGCCCCGGGACCCTGACCAAGAATAGAGTAGAAATGACAAGGCCGAGCACAACCACCACGCCGATGATGCTAATGACGAGCTTCTTCTTCGCCATGCTCCAGCTTCACGTTCTGAAAGAGGGGGTGTGGTTAAAAATAACCAGACGGTCAAAACGCCTAGTCGGGGAGAAACGAATCAAGATAGAATAAATACGAAGCATCCCTTTGTAAAGGCTGATGGCATACATTACCGAGCACCACTGCATCACCATCTTCGCCCAGGACCAGTGGAAGGAGAAGTTCAAAGCATCATTGAACGCAGGGGTAAAGGACGGCTTCTGGCGGGCTACGGGCCACGCCGATTGCCACGTCTGCTGCACCTGCGAGATCTGCCGGGGGCTTTCGGAGATGTTCGATCCGCTAAACGCGTCCGAGTACAACAACGTCTGCAACCTGTGCCTGCTCATTCACGAGTACTTCAAGAAGCGACTTGGCGGTTCCGACGGCCTCATTCTCATGGCACACTGGGCCTTGATCCCGGACGACCTCGTGGCTCTCCTCTTCCAGGACAGCCATATCAAGAAAGTCTTTGTGCTGAACCACGTCTTCGAGGGCCGGCCCAAGGAGGTAACTGCCGATTCACCCCTAACGCTGACGGAGCACCTGCAGCAGAAACGCCTCTCACGATCGGATTACCTCGCCCTGGACCAGAAAGATGATAACGTCGTCTACGAGATCATCCGTGACGAGTATCTGAAGGTACAGAACTGAATGATTCTTCATTCAGATCTTGCTCGGATTGATTGTAGCGTGGCTAAACGTAGCGTGGCGAGGAATGGTAACAAGTGTTTAGTTTTTAAACACCAGGAGTTGTCTTAATGATCACGACGGGCAACCCTGGATTCTGGGGATGCCGGTCTGGGACTCATATACCTGATATGCTAATTGGCCTGGTGAATCGCGATAGATAAGTGGAAGAAAAAAAAGAGGGTGATCGATCATGCCTGTATGTCCGTATTGTAAACAGCAGCTCTCATTAAAAGACGTTAAAAGAGAAGTGGTCGGTAAAGGGTTCCTCAAACAGGAGATCATGTACTCCTGCCCGTACTGCGGTGCCGTCTTAGGATTCAGTCGGGGTAACTACGGCTAACTGGAAGGAAGCAAAGAGAAAAAGAAGGAAGGGGAAAGCAAATGGACGAAAAGGGTTTACTAATCGGAATCACCGGCGGTGTAGGATTAGGGCTGTTGCTGGGCAGTGAGTTCTCCGGGACATATGCGACGATAGCGGGGGCGCTATGTATTGTGGTATCTCTGTTCTTTATGGGTGTGCCCTCATATAAGGGAAAAGAGAAATAAGAACCGATGTCGATACGAGAAATCGGGTGTTGTGGTGCATATTGTAAGACGTGCCTTGCCTTACTTGACAAAACGTGTCGTGGTTGTAAATTGGGCTATGAAAACGGTGAAAGAGACCTCAACAAGGCTAAATGTAAGATCAAGGTATGCTGCTTCAAGGAGGGGGGATATGAAACCTGTGCCGATTGCCCTGAATATTCATCGTGTAGCATAATGCAAGAGTTTCATAGCAAAAACGGCTATAAATACAAGAAATATAAGCAATCAATCGAATTTATTCGAAAGAATGGCTATACAAAATTTTTAGAGAGAACTATTAACTGGAAAGGTCCTTATGGTAAACTCGAATAAAATCCTTCTGCGAATTGAAGAGGGTTCTTAATCTCTAACGGGATAGGGGATATACCTAAAAATATAAAAGGGTAGAATGTTAATAACAGGTCCAAGATGAAAAAAGTTGTTGTGCCCGGGATTGTGGCTGGAGCGTTTATGCTTGCTGTTGGCATGGCTTTTGGCTGGCTGCTCAATATGGTATTCCCATCGGTAGCTGTAGAGTACAGTAATGTAGCGTTATTTCGGCCATGGTCTGATCCTCTCATGTCGCTCTACTTCGCGGCTCCATTCATCCTTGGAATTGTACTCGCTCTAATCTGGAACAAGACCAAAGTTTTAATTCAAGGTCCTACAGGAAGAAGAGGCATGCATTTCGGGTTCTTCTACTGGCTTCTTACCATTTCAGGCATGGTAATCACCTACAGCAGCTTCCAAATCTCGCTGGTAATGGCCGTTTCATGGAGCGTAAGCATATTGGTCCAGGCAATCTGCGCAGGCATAGTCCTTGCACGGCTGAACGAGTAGTTCCGCTTTTTTTGAAAAATGCGTAGTCACAATTCTTCGCGTAATTGTAAGCGCTACCAGCCTCGCACATGAAAACGTGACGATGTTCAATATGGGCGCGTCGTGGAATGACGATCCGATCGTTATAGAGGCGTTAAAGGCGTGGATAGAGGCGGTGCTTTAACCTTGGGACTACTGATCCTTCGTGCTCCCGCCGGGTAGAATACTGGTAAGGAGGGCCAGGATCGGGCCGATCACAAGCCCCGCCCAGATGAAGAGGCCGATGATGCCGAGGACTGCTATAACGACCCTCTCTTTTGCCGCTACGGGAGCACGTAGGCGCAGGGCGAGCCGCAGGAGTGAAATACCGACGATGATAGGCAGCAAGGCGAAGATAAGAGTAACGACGACCGCAGCGGTCACGGAGGTTTGGTTCAGAGCGATGCCCATCTGCGTGAGCGTGATGCCACCGCTTCCTATATAAAGCAGCCCAGCAAGGCACCCGAGCCAGCCAGGTGGGCTCACTGTGCGTCGCGGCCAGAAGAGGAGCGCGAATCCAATGATAACGAGAGCAAGCAGGGGTGCCAGGATAACGGCCAGGGACTGCCCTTCCCAGCGGTGCACACCGAGCACATCCAGAGGCACGCGTATCCATTCCACCAACGAGAAATCCTCACGGTAGCCGATCGCCAGCCCATACCGCCCACTGTTTGTCGGCTCATAAACGGCAACGTAATACGTGCCCGCTGCGGTGACTGCGGTATCAACATCGGCGAGCTCATAGAGCGCCGACGGTGTGAAGGGCTCGTAACTCCCCCGATCGGGACGCTGTCCTTCTACCACTCGCGCATCCAACCCCGCAGGCACGGTAACAAATGCGGGTACGGTACCCTGCGGTTCGATGCCGGGCCCCATAACCACCAGCCCGGGTGTAAAGGCGCTTTCACGGGGTGTGAAGAGTGAAAGCCGCAGCCGCTGGCCCTGCTCCATCTCGAACTCAAAATAGTTGGCCATACCGCCGTCGTGGAGTTCAGCGTAGACCGCCCAGGATTTGAGCGGGTCGTGAATGTGCGTAGCGGTCTCGATCGCCTCGTTATCGCCCGTCGTGATAGGCACGTGCGCCTGCGCAACCGTCAGCAGCATAATGCAGAGCAAAGAGATACCACACCAGAGTGCGGACCTCAAGAACCTCATGCTCAACTATTTGCGCTTTCGAAAGTTAAAGTTTTCGCTGGCAACGGGCGGTCAGTCAACTTGCTGGGCGTTGAAGATCTCTACTCAATTTCGCCGTCCAGTACTCTGTATCTCTCGCCAGATACAAGAGTGTGCTCTGGGCAGTCTTGCATTTACCCTGTATTTGCTCAGAATCGGTTTGGCGAATCCTTCCTTCAAGAACCCGTAAATCGTAGTATACTCGGGATGAGCAGCTATTTTTTCAGCATTTAGAAGGCAGCGAAGCATGACCAAACATCGGTATCGCCCAGATTTACGGATAAGCGAAGTTTTCGTGTTTTTTAACATTTAGAAGGATAATCGAACGTGAGTTTGGGTATTCTCAGTCAGTATTACCTCCTACATAGAGATAATTTTATCTCGCGAGTCGCTGCATTATCCCCTTAACGTACTCGTCCGCGTTGAGATCCACCGTCTCGAACTCCTTAAACTTCTGCAGCACCTGCTCCTCTATCCTCTTCAGACCATTTGAAGTGCGCGCCTCCATCCTCACTATGATTACGGGCGATGTATTTGACCGGCGTATAAGCGCCCAGCCCCTTTCATCCACAAAATCGATCTTAACCCCGTCGATGTCGTTCCCCTGTTCGTCAACCCGTCGTTTGTACAGCTCAGGATGAGCAGCAGCAAGCTCGCGGTAATAAGTCTCCACGGCATCACTCACTCGCTCCTTCTCCTCATCGTTCACCACAGGAATCCGTATCTCCGGCGTGTTCACGTACCGTCTCACAAAGTCCGCAAGCAGCTCGTCAACCACTTCCGCTGATTTCCCAGAACGCAACTCCTCAGCAGTCAACAGTAACAGCTCCGAGAACGCAAATACCGCGTCGTCTGCACGGTTGTTCTTTGCGAAATACACATGGCCCGACATCTCTCCGCCTGCTACGGCACCCATCTCATGCATCTTCGTTTTGATAAACGAAAAACCGGTCTTACACTCGACCGGTATACCCCCATTCTCTGTTATTATCTCACGTATCGCGTCGGAGCATTTGGTATCGTACACGATTGCGCCGCGCGGATGCTCTTTCAAAATGTGCTTGCAGAGCAGTGCGAGGATCTGCTCGCCGATGATCATACTGCCGCTCGGCGAGACTGCACCCGCCCGGTCGCCGTCGCAGTCTGAAGAAAGCCCGATGTGCACACCTTTGCGGACAACCTCGGCATGCAGATCTTCTAGGAACCGCGGTATCGTGGGATCGGGCAGATGGTGCGGGAAATTACCGTCCGGCTCGCTGTAAAGCTCAAAGACCTCGGCACCCAAATCCCTGAAGAGGGGCGGGGCGATCACACCGGTCGTTCCGTTGCCCGCGTCGTACGCGATTTTCAAGCCTGCCAACGGCTTTCTTTTAGTCGGTGGTAAACGGTCAAGTTCTTGCCGCGCGGTGACAAGTGCACCCTTTAACGTGAGGTTTCCGGAAAGTGATTGCAACGCTAGCGCTTCCCAGCGGTCTCGTAAAATAATGTTCGCCGTGATCATCGCGTGATAATCCGGCAGCACATCCACCTCCTCAAGCTCGCCTTTTTCTGATCTTTCGAAGCTGAGCTTGCCCTTTTCAAACGCTTCCCCAGACTTCAGAACGGTTTCCAGCATCTCGCGTACGTGATGCTCCGCAGCGCTTTCCGAGCCAAGGGTGAACTTGAAGCCGTTCCATTCCTTCTCCAGGTGGCTCGCGGTCACTTCCACGCCGCCGTCCGCATTGAAGAGCCAGGTCGCGAAATACATCAAGGGCGTCGAGCTAACCTTCTCTGCAGGTGCAATGTCAATGACATGGACGCCTTTGCTCAGAAGAACCTCGATAAAAGCGGCCTTTACACGCGGGCCGCTGTTCCGCACGTCCTTTCCCACCACGACTCGCAGCTCCTGCGGGTCCTTACCGCGATACTTTCGCAGCAATTCAACGTAAGCCAAACCGGTTAACCGGCAAAAATCGTCGGTAAGCTGCGATGCGGCCAAGCCCCTAATATCATTCGCCCGATAGGCAGTTCTGTCTATTATCATCCCGTGTTTTAAACCTTACTTCTCATCCAATCCCACTAACAAACATTCCTCAGAATTGCTATTACTGAGCACATACTTGTAACCACTATAGTTTTTTCATTTTCATGAAGTATCCAATTATTCATATCCCTCCCAACAATGGTACTTTCTTCAACATTTTTTCAAACGAACAAGGTCTCTTCCGACTAGATTAGAACTGCCTTTGCATGACGGACATGGACATAGATGTTCGTGGAAATTTTCGTTTCCAACCCATATCTCATCACAGTTTAATAAGTGGAGTACATGATAATGGTACATATCTCTTTTGGAATTTAATGTTAGATCCTTTTTCAATGCAGAAGTGAAACTATCAATCCAGATTTCGTATTGCTCTTCATATTCTTCTTGTGATAAGGTTTCATTCACAAGTATATTTACACTCTTCTTTTCTTTCAAGAAACTACCGTCAATTTTATGATAGCCCCAATAAGGGAGTATCTTTGAGATATCTATTGTCAAGATACCCTCTTCAGGTGTCAACATGCGTCTATAATTATCAAATTTTTCATTCATTGCTTTTATTAGTTTATTACAAAATTCGGTTCGGCTACAATCTTGGTCTATTTTAGCAGCAACGTCAGTTAAAAAGAAGATCCACTTAGCGTTATACCTGGTTTCTGCAATGTGCTTGAGTGCTTGAACAAATAGCGGGGTTATCTCGTGTGGTTGTGATTCATCTCTCATCTGTTCAATTTTTTTAAGAGGATATTGAATATATTTCAACATTACATCTATGGCCTCATCTACACAGTCCGATGTGGTAAAAAATTCGCATTTATTTACCCTATTTTCCAACCATATTCGATTATAAACTGAATTTGAAAACGGGGAAACCACTACGAGTGGCATCAATGATGAGGTTTCTATTCCTATCCTTTTGACTTTTTCCATCGTAACGGTTCCCGTATTAATTATCTCGAAGTTTTAAATTTTCCACAATTCTTTGATATATTCCGGGTTTATATCCAAAATACGCTCCTATGTCTCGATAGGGTGGCCGCGGTAGTTCAAGCCGTTGTGTCATATCCGCTGTCAAATAGTACATCCAATAATCATCAAATACATCCGCACCGCAATTTGAAAAAATACCCCTTCCTTCTCTTAGTTCCTCTATATTTGTCGTCGAGCCGATGTCTCTGCTGTTGTCATACCAAGGTCGATCAGTAGCAATTTTATACTTCTCCTGCAGGATAAATTCAATATCCTTCATCACAGGCAGAATTTTTCCAAGATCTTCAATAGAGTAGCAGATCTTATATTCATCTATGCGTTCATCCTGCTTTGTGTAGATAACTCCAAGCACATAATGCTTCTTGTACTCCTTGTAGGGGAACGTAATATTCTTTCTACCGGTTCTATTCCGAAAATAGCCCGTGAATGCCCCAAGTGTGAATCCCGAAACTGTGGTTTCTGAGGTTCGATAGGTGCTCTTTATATCCAAGGCTACCTTATCGCCGTTATTCTTGTCAATAAAACTGAGGTCGGGGTAAAAGTTCTGCTCCCTGCTTAAAATGAGGTCAAAATTATTCTCTCTCGCGAACTGCTGGATTTTTGGGAATAGCATGATCTCTAAAACCTTTGAAATCACTTTTGTATCCAGAGAGATCGTATAGACATTCTTAAAAATGTCAACAAAGCCTTTTACCGTCCAATTACCTTCAGAATCCTGGATATCGGAAAGATATTGATTTAGATACTCTAAGAACCTCTCTCTAAAGTCGTCTTTATCTGTCGTCATCATTTATCACCATAACCTTCGACATTAATAAAACGAGCGCATATTACTTCCCCTTCTCCATTCAACGTAAATCCATCCACACACGCCGGCACCACCACCGTCTCCAATGGCCTCAATTCTACCTCGTTCACCTTCGTTTTAAGCGTAACCAGCCCCTGCATACCGGTGACCACACAGAGTCTTGCTCCCGTATCGACGTTCATGTCACCATGCACCTTAAACCGCCTCAATTCAAAATTATCGCCCCGCAAAAGCTGATAATCCTCGAATCCGGCCTCTGTACGCAGAAGTTCAGGCTCTTTCTTTAAGTCCCTGCCGCGTGCTTCCTCATCCAATTTCAACACAGTCATCGCATCCTTCAAATGCAATTTCCTACCCCGACCATAATCGTAGAGCCTGAAGGTTCTTTCAGAAGCTGTACTAATCTCATAGATCCTCGTACCAGCCCCTAATGCATGAATGACACCAGCAGGGATATGGTAAGTATCACCGACCTGTGCATCAAACGTATGCAAGTAAGAAAGTGGCCGTTCACTCTTAAAGCCAAGATAAATACGCGCAGCTCGTGCCGCCTCAAGGACATGCCAGGCCTCCTCTTTACCGAATGCATCACCCATCAAGCTCGCATACGTATCGTCTGGATGTACCTGCACGGAGAGGTTCTCATCCGCCCGGATTATCTTTATAATCAGTGGAAATGTATCGCTCGAGGGAGCGCCTGATCCGAAAAGCTGTTCAGGGAACAGCAACGTCAGGTCATCAAGGGTCAGGTCGTGCTCCAGCTCCTGCTCCAGCTCAGCATAATTCCGTGGCGATGCACACCACAGCTCGTAGCCCCACGGCTTCGGCTCCACGAACGGCTTTATCGTAAAAGGACGTTCAACAAAGGGTCTTAATGCTTCGTCGCCGGAAATCCGCGTCTTCGCCACGCACTCAAATCGCTTCTTCGTCGTCTCCTTCTCATCGTCCGAAACGCCCTTCAGCAGTTCCGCTACGTCACAAAGCGAAAATTCATTCTCGGGCAGGCACGTGTGCCACCACCTATCCTTCGCTCCTTTCTCCGCGCCTATCCGTATCGTAAGCCGTATTTTGCCTTTTCGCGGATGGAACACGTCCGCCACCACGCAGTCCTCCACGTCGAGTTCCCCCTCGTCAACCACATTGTAAATAACGCATCGCTTACCTCTCACACGGTTCAGCGTCGAGTTGAAGACGCAGGATTGTTCGAGTTCTGCGTAGGTCGCCCTCGAATGCACGACTACGCTCTCATTTACCGACCCCTCTTCAAACTCCACATGCTCATAGATCGAACCGGAAACGTCACAGCCATCTTTAACTGCGCTGACCTCAACACCTAAAAAATCGCGCATTCTCCGCCCGACTTCGTCATCTCCCAGAAGCTTCATCATACTCTTGTAATAATTCTTGTTCGTCCCAAAATCCTCCCAGATCGTCCTCTCGCTTAACGGATAGCTCTTTATCAGTGCGCGAGGCTCTGCACGTGTGAGTTCGCCCCGTATCCTTTCCGCACGCTCGCGGAGCCAATCGCTAGCCTCGTACTCGGGCGAAATCCAGGTCTGCCACAGCTCGTCTGAATTGAACATGCCCTCCCGTGCAGCGAGCGCATCACTAAACGCATCGAGCATGCTTTCCGCCGCAACGCCGCTCAGCGCGAACATGCCCATATTCACCATCACCTCGCCGCCCCACTTCTCTACCAGCAGCTTCGCCACGTCGTAGTTCCGTGTGTCCTCGAAATCGAGCAACTCGCACCCGTCATCCTCCTCCGCACCTGCGTCCGCATCCACGTCCGCATCCGCAGACCGGACTATCTGGATCCCATAGGTACTCGCAATCTCCTCGGTAAGCTCGGTCTTCAAGCCGAAGAGCATAACGTGCGTCCTCTCCGCACAGGCCCGTATATCCTCCGCGCGATCATCGAATAGCAGGAACTGATCGCCCCACGTGACCAGAATACGCGACGGTATCGCGTAATCCTGAAACTGCTTTATCACGCCCTCCAGGAGCGTGAGCTTGGGCACTTCAATGAGCGCCTTGTTCTTCACCGTCCTCGTGAGCAGGTTTCTGGTGCCTTCGCCCGCGGTATGCACGATAAGCACGCTTTTACCGCGCTTCACCTCATCCACCAGGTCCTGCCCTATCGCCTTACTCGCGTTCTCGATCGCGAAGAGCGTGCCAAGTCCATTACCCGCACGACCATGCCAGGCACTCTCGTAAACCAGCACGAAGATAGAATCGCGGAGTACGTCCTTTCTGAACGGCGTGCACGCCAATTTCCGGGCGTCTGAATCGTTAGTAACAACCACCACAATATAATCGAACATTTATTCCCGCCAATTTTTTATACATGGCAATCACATTTAAATGTAGCCCCTACTGAATGAAAATGAAGATAAAAGCGAAAATTACGATAAGCGGCGAAAATGCCGAGTTAGCAGCGATTCCTCTGATGCACGATAATACGGATACGATGAAGACGGTTGTAACGGAGAAAAACGCAGTCACCTGCTTCGAATCCGAGAAGATCGGGTCGGTTATAGCGAGCGTGGACGATTATTTGATGAATGCCAAGGTGGCAGAGGATATCGTAAAATTGGCGGTGGATGAAGATGACGAACGAGAGTGAAGAAGAAAAGCCAATGGATATGGAATTCGAGTTGAAAGCCGCTCTGAAATGCAGCGGAAGTCTCAGCGGAGTGGTGGACCCGTCGGAGATAGAAAAGTTCGTCACTTCTTGTAACACGGACTTATTAAGACGAGGTGCGCCACCAGGATGCGGCGCGGAGATTGTAAAATGGAACGTTGCCGAGGATCAAATAGAGCTTAAAATAGTCTCTGACCGTTTTGTACGGGCACATGACGCGCTGCTTCGAGTGAAGAAAGAGCTTGGTAAACTGTTAGGGAAGCACCGTATAGGAATACGCGGTATTGAGGTCGAGAAATATAAGATTGCGCTGGAATGGAAAGTGGAAGGAGAACTAAAGATACATAAATTACCGTTTGTCAAAGAAATAAGGCAAGAAAAAGAGCGTTTGGAGCTCTTACTCGATGTTGACGAATCCGCATTAGATAAAAGAATCCCGGATCGACTCATACGCTTAGTAGAGGATAAGAGAGACGCGGCTCGATGGAAGGGTAAATCTGAGCACTGGGAATTGCTCTTCGAGAGTGATAAGAAGCCATTCCATTTCGATAAAGACCCCACGGAAGAGATGCTGCAGCGGGGTTGGATACAGCATGCCGCGGGCAGAGGTCAGTACATCTACGGGCCGCAGTTGACCAAGATCTTCCGGGCGTTTGAGAAGATACTGCTTGACGAGATTTTAATGCCGTTGAGCTATAAAGAAATGATCTTCCCAAAATTCGTTGCCTGGGACGTCTGGAAACGGTCGGGCCACGCGAAGGGGATCTACCCGGAAGCGTACTACGTTTGCACGCCAAAGACGCGCGATCCCGAATACTGGGAGGACGTGATGGACTATTTCAAGGTGACGAACGAAGTCCCCGTCGATATGATCATGGGCAAGATAGAGAACGTTGGCGGGATGTGCTACGCGCAATGCCCGCCTTTTTGGGTCTTCCTCCAGGGTAAAATCCTGTCGAACGAAACGCTGCCGATCAAGGTCTTCGATCGCTCCGGGACCTCGTACCGCTATGAGAGCGGCGGCCTTCACGGTATCGAGCGGCTCGATGAGTTTCATCGCGTGGAGATCGTATGGATCGGGGATAAGCAGCAGACGATCGCGCACTCAAAGGAGTTGCGGGAGATGTATCGCCACATATTTAATGATATCCTTGACATCGAGTGGCGTGAGGCCTGGGTAACCCCGTGGTTCATGGCGCAGGAGGGCAAAGCCGGCCTGGCTGAATTGAAAGAGGTCGGAACCGTGGACTACGAAGCGGTCCTGCCGTACAGCGACAAATGGCTGGAATTTCAGAATGTGAGCGTGAACGGTGACAAATATCCGAAAGGCTTTAGCGTGAAGCTACAGAGCGGTGAGGAATTGTGGTCGGGCTGCTCAGGCGTGGGCTTGGAGCGTTGGGCTGCGGTTTTCCTCGCGCAGAAAGGGCTGGACGCCGAGAACTGGCCTGAGAAGTTCAAAGCGGTCGTTGGCGAGCTGCCTGAGGTATTTAGCTTCCTTTAAACCTTGTACCTACAGTAAGTAAGAGGTGATTTGGATGGATAAGAAGGGCGGAGAGAAAGTGAAAGTGAAAAAGAACGAGAAGGAAATACTGCGGATATTGGAAGGGAACGCACGGCAGAGTGATGCGGAGATCGCACGGATGACTGGCATGACCGCGACTGAAGTGAAGGAGAGCATCGCGGATCTGGAACGCAGAGGGATCATCAGGAGATATAAAGCGGTGATAAACTACGAAAAAGCTGGAGTAGAGATCGTGCAAGCGCTAATAGACGTTCATGTCACTCCCGAACGTGATACGGGCTATGATTCTGTTGCGAAACGGATTGCCCGGTTCCCTGAAGTCAAATCGGTGCGGCTTGTCTCCGGCGAGTACGATCTTTTGGTACTGGTGACGGGGAAGACGATGCAAGAAGTCGCGTATTTCGTTGCGGAGAAGATAGCACCGCTGGAACAAGTTCGTAACACGCTGACCCATTTCTTACTCAAGACATACAAGGAGAACGGCGAGATATACGGCGATGAGGAGCAGAGTAAACGATTGGCCGTGACGCTGTAATTGTACGTGTAATTGTAACTGTAACCATAATCATAACCGTAATTGTAATGTAAAAACGCAAAATCCAAACCGTGCAATAACGAAACACTTTTTATTCTTACGAAGACTAGAGGAGCTACGAGGAACATGGGCATGAGGTCTGATAGCGTTGCCGAGCGGGTAAGGCAAATGAAGGGATCGGGTATACGGGAGTTCTTCGATATCGCACAGCAGATGGAAGGGGCGATTTCGTTGGGTGTCGGCGAGCCTGATTTCGTAACGCCCTGGCGCATACGGGAAGCGTGCATATTCTCTTTGGAGAAAGGATACACCTCGTATACGTCTAATTGGGGGCTGCTCGAATTACGCGAGGCACTTTCTGATTCGATTCATAAAGAGACCGGAGTGCATTACGAGCCCGAAGGCGAGCTGCTGATAACCACGGGCGTGAGTGAAGCGGCTGATCTGGCACTTCGCGCTCTTATCAATCCCGACGACGAGGTGATACTGCACGAGCCTTCCTATGTGAGTTACAAGCCGTGTACGGCATTCGCTGGCGGGACTACCGTATGCGTACCTACCAGCGTTGAGGACGAATTCAAGGTGCGAGCGGAACAAATCGAGGAGAAGATAACGGATCGCACGAAGGCGATTATCCTGAGTTATCCAAACAATCCCACCGGCGCAACCTTGAGCAGGAAAGAGCTGGAAGAGATAGCCGATGTGGTGACTGAGCACGATTTGCTCGTTATATCCGACGAGGTCTACGACAAGTTGACTTACGAAGGTACGCACACGTGCTTCGCGTCACTCAATGGGATGAAAGAGCGAACGATACTGCTGAATGGCTTCTCGAAGGCTTACGCCATGACCGGCTGGCGATTGGGCTACGCGGCAGGTAATAAAGAGATCATCGAAGCGATGATGAAGATCCATCAATATATAATGATGTGTGCACCAATTACCGCGCAGATGGCGGCGATCGAAGCGTTGCGTTGCGAGGACGAGGTGGAGCAGATGGTAAGCGAATACAACAGAAGGCGGCGAGTGATGGTGGACGGGCTGAATACCCTTGGCTTGAGCTGTTTCGAGCCCAAGGGTGCATTTTATACCTTCCCTTCTATTGAACGCACCGGGCTCACCTCGGAAGAGTTCGCAAAGCGACTGCTCTTTGAGGAGAAAGTGGTCGTCATACCCGGAAGCGTATTTGGTGCGTGTGGCGAAGGGTTCGTGAGGTGTGCTTACGCAGTATCGCAGTACGAACTAAAGGAGGCTTTGGAGAGGATAGAACGATTCGTGGGCGGGATCAGGTAATAGAATACTGCACGAATAAGCATCCTTTCCGGAGAAGGGTTGGTTGGATTGAAATGATAGAGATATGTATATACGGAAGAGGAGGGCAAGGAGGAGTCACCCTAGCAGAGGTGGTCGCGCATGCAGCTATCCGAGAGGGTAAGCATGCACAGTCAATGCCTGCTTTTGGGCCTGAGCGACGGGGCGCACCGGTGCTCGCCTTTTTACGTGTGGATGAAGCGGAGCGGGTAAAAATAAGGACGGAGATCGCAGAACCAGACGTGTTAGTCGTGCTTGACCCGGGGTTGCTTCAAGTGGGCGATGTCGTTTCGCGGCTTAAGAAGGACGGAACGGCGGTGATCAATACGAAGAAATCGCATGACGAGATGAAAGCGGGAATCAATGCGGGACGCCTGGCGACGGTGGATGCAATGAGTATCGCGAAGGAGGTTTTAGGACTACCTATCGTCAATACGACCATGCTTGGCGCGCTGATAAAGGCGACGGAAATAGTCGGGCTGGAATCCCTGGAGGAGCCGCTGAACGAGCGATTCGGAAAAATTGCCGCGAAGAACATCGAAGCGATGAAGAGAGCGTACGAGGAGACGGTGGTACGTTAGAGGTGAGGTGAGCAACACAACGCGAGCGTAGGTATTCATTCAGATTGAAGATGCGGTGTTAGAGATGGATGGAGAAAAAATGAGTGGTAAACAAAAAGGGTGGAAAGATTTAAAACTCGGCTGTGTGGTTACCGAGCCCGGCAGTGCATCGTCGACAAAAACGGGCGAGTGGCGGTCAGAGCGGCCGATTCGTGACAATACGAAATGCATGAAGTGCGGGGCGTGTTATCTGTACTGCCCGGAAGGATGCATAAACGAGGACGAGGACGGATTCTTCGCGACCGAATTGTATTATTGCAAGGGATGCGGTATTTGCGCACATGAATGCCCGCGCGGAGTCATAACGATGATTGAGGAAGAGGAGGAATAGGCGAGTTGCGTAACGCCTACGAATCCGAATCAGATCAAATCAAAAGAAAATGGGAGGATCTATCTGATATAAAATGCCAGAAGGAAAACGAGTAGGTTTGGAAGGTTCCTTTGCTGTTGCGGAAGCGGTGCGGATGGCAAACGCCGATGTCATCTCGGCATATCCAATTACACCACAGACACACATTGTAGAGCGCCTGGCGGAGATGATCGCCGATGGCGAGTTGAATGCGGAATTCATCTGTGTGGAATCGGAGCATTCCGCGATGAGCGCTTGTGTGGGTGCTTCGGCGGCGGGCGCACGGGTTTTTACCTGCTCTGCAGGCCAGGGTCTAGAATTAATGCATGAGGTTCTGTACATACCAGCATCTATGCGGCTCCCGGTAGTCGCGGTGGCAGCGAACAGAGCATTATCCGCACCTCTTTCGGTGTGGTGTGATCATTCGGACGCCATGGCCCTTCGGGACATAGGTTGGATCCAAATGTTCGCGGAGAATAATCAGCAAGCATTCGACCTCACGGTCTGCGCTTTTAAGATCGCAGAGGATAAGGACGTCTTGTTTCCTACAATGGTGCACATTGACGGCTTTTATCTCTCGCACGTGATCGAGGACATGGTGCTGCCGGAGGACGAAGCGGTAGTGAATTTTATCCCGGACTTCGCATATCCGTTTGCGTTAGATCCCGAGAACCCGGTGAGCATGGGCTGTTACGCACCGCCTTTTATCTATCCCGAGGCGAAGAAGGCGCAGGAAGTGGATTTCGAGAACGCGAAGTCCACGATACTGGAGACATGGAAGGAGTTCGGAGAGACCTTCGGCAGGTCGTACGCGCCGGTTGAGACGTACAGGATGGGAGATGCGAGTTCCGCGCTGCTGACAATGGGAAGCAGTAGTGAGACCGCAATGCTGGCCGTGGACGAGCTGCGAGCAGAAGGGAAGGATGTCGGCCTTATACGGTTACGTTTGTGGCGGCCGTTCCCGTTCGCGGAGTTGCGAGAGGCGGTAAAGGATCTCGAACTTCTCGTGGTGATGGATCGTGCCATATCATTCGGCATGGGCGGTCCCGTGACTTCGGAGGTGAAATCAGCACTGTACGATATGCGAACTAATCTGAAGATCGTGGAGTTCATTGCAGGAATCGGTGGCCGGGACATCCCGATAGAAGATTTCAAATACATGTTAACGCACGCTCCAGAGCGAGCGAATGCCGTAGAACGAGGCGAGGATATCGCAGCCAGAATGATAGGGGTGAGAGAATAATGATAGAAGGAGGAAGAGCAGAGATGGAGCGAGAAGAGGCTTTGTTTGCGCCGCGATTGATCACAACGGAAGAGATCTTCGCTCCGGGGCATCGTGCCTGTATCGGTTGCGGAGAGGCGCTCGCGGCTCGACATGTGTGCAAAGCCCTCGGGGACAATGTCATCATTATTAACGCTACGGGCTGCCTGGAGATCTTCTCATCACTGTTGCCGCTAACCTCATGGACGGTGCCCTGGATTCACACGCTATTCGAGAATGTGGGCGCGGTAATGTCCGGCGTTGAATCCGCATATAAAGCGCGGATACGAAAGGGAAAAATCCCTGATCGAGGCGTTAAATTCGTGGGGTTCGGTGGCGACGGTGCCACTACCGATATCGGCTTACAAGCGCTCTCAGGCGCGATGGAGCGCGGGCATGACTTCCTTTATTGCTGCTTTGACAACGAGGCGTACATGAACACGGGCATTCAGCGGTCTTCGTCTACACCGTACGGTGCGTGGACAACGACCGCGCCGGTGGGCAAGCAGAGCATCGGACAGGTGACCTGGAAGAAGAACATGCCTGAGATCGCGGTTGCGCATAAAATACCGTACGTGGCGACGGCGTGCCCCTCGTATCCCTTTGACTTGCTGGATAAGGTGAAGAAGGGTTTGGAAATGAAAGGCCCCGCGTATATCCATGTATTGTCCGTCTGCCCGACAGGCTGGCGATCGTCACCGGATCAAACGATAGAAATCGGCCGTCTGGCGGTGGAGACCGGCATATTCCCGCTTTACGAAGTGGTCAACGGCGAGTACCGCGTAACCGTCGATGTACCGCAATTGAAGCCCGTGAAGGGTTATATGAAGCACCAGAGACGGTTCCGGCACCTTACCGATGAGATCGTCGAGGAGATACAGGCGAGAGTGACGAAGGAGTATGAAGAACTGCGAGAGAAGGCGGGGGTGAAATAAAATGGCACGAGAAGCGAATCCCGGCGAAGCGAGCGCGAAAATACAGGACTATGTGCGGCTACCCACGTTTTTAGAATGCGGCTTTGGCAACCTGACGAATGACGTAACAGCGAAGCGAATCTGCTGCCTCTGCGGCACGTGCGCAGCGTTTTGTGATAAAATTGCGATAACCGGTGACGAGACGGGCAAGAAGGAGCCGCGGTTCGTTGAGGACTACGATACGGTATGCGGGCTGTGTTATACGTTCTGCCCACGGACGTTCCTACCACTGGCCGAAATCGAGTGGCGATTATTCGGCGAGACACGTGCTGCAGGAGATGACGGCGAGGTTCTTGGCGTTTATCGCAGCGGTTTCTCGGCTCGCGCGACGAAGGCTGATACACTGAATGAAGGACAAGATGGTGGTGTGGTCACTTCTCTTCTTGCGTATGCGCTCGACGAAGGTATCATCGATTGCAGCGTGATTACGACCGCTGACGAGCAATGGCGGCCGATGACGAAGTTAGCACGCACGCACGAGGACTTGAAGGCTGGTGCAGGCACGAAATACACACTTCATCCGGGCGTAACCGGTGTACGAGACGCGATAAAAGCCGGCTGCGAGAAAATAGGGTTCGTCGGGCTACCCTGCCAAATGCAGGGACTGAGAAAAGTGCAAACGGCGGAACAGCCCTATGATGTGGGCGTAAATAAGGTGAAATTGTCAATCGGCCTCTTCTGCATGGAGAATTTTACAGAGGCACTGCTGGCGTTCGTGGCGCGGAAGTGCGCCAGCGGCTCGTTGGAAGGCGTGAACAAGTTCAACATAAAGGGTAAAGAGCTGTTAATCACCGAAGAGGAGACATTCAGTATCCCGTTAGAGGATATAGAGCGCTACATCGGCGAGGGCTGCCTGGTTTGCATGGATTATACCGCGGAACTCGCGGATATCTCCGTCGGCTCGGTTGGCTCGGAAGACGGTTGGTCAACGGTCTTCGCTCGCACGGCGCAAGGAGAGGAACTCGTTAAAGCCGCGGCTGAGAAGGACTATATCGAACTAAAAGAGTTGGACGAGAAAGGGGTGGGATCGTTAACGAAACTGGCGAAGCGGAAGAAAGAGAACGGCATGAAGCGGAGCGCGTGAATAATCGCACGTAAATCGGAACGCCTTCAGTAAGTAATGCAGACTTGTTGCGTAATAAAAGCGACGAGATGAAAAAATGGGCAAACCAATAGCGATATCGGTAACGACAATACTGATTCTCTGCATAGCTGTAAGTGTATTACCGTTATCCGTTGGCACTCGATTTTCGGCAGTGACCGACGATAACCGCGATGAGGGAAGCGTAGAAGATACTAAAATACTCCAGTTGGCTCCTCTAAGCCCTAACTCTACGAATTATGTCGAGACCACCCCCGATGAGTTTTACGGTTATATCCCTCCTCCTGTGGATTTAAGCCACCTGTCTGAGCGTCCCGTCGACAAGTCTGAGGTATCTGCTTTGTCGCTTCCCAGCAGCTTTGACTGGAGAGATTATGGCAAAGTGACCCCGGTCAAGAACCAGAACCCCTGCGGAACCTGTTGGATTTTCGGACCTACTTCAGTACTGGAATCGGCAGTACTCATAGGCGAAAGCGAAGCATTTGATTTTTCAGAGCAGAGCGTAGCCTTGTGCGTTGACCGTTCTTGGACTTATCTGTATAAAGGCGTGACAGATCCCTGCCTTGCAGGTGGCTGGGGTTGGCTTGCCAGCGAGGTTTTTATCAAGAAAGGTGCTGTTTTGGAATCATGCAATCCCTACGACACTTCAGGTTTGCGCTGTGATGGATCCTGTGTGTGTGATGAGTGCCCTCCGATTAAGAATGCTGATGGGTACAGACTGGTAACGAATGACGGGTCACAAATCGATCTGATAAAAAATGCGATCTATAATCAGGGCCCGGTTACAATGGCGTTCTATTACAACTCAGGCGGAGTATATTCGGTTGGACCGTGGGGAACTATTTATGACTTCTATCCCTGTGAGGTAGATGCAAATCACATGGTATCAATCGTTGGCTGGGATGATGACGTCCCGCATCCCGACCCAGACCATACGGGCACAGGAGCCTGGATTGCCAAAAACAGTTGGGGGACCGGTTGGGGAAATAATGGCTTCTTCTACCTTGCATACGACTCAAGTTGTGTCACTGAAGTAGCCTATCTAACGTATAGAGATTACGACCAGCATGAAGAACTGCTTTACTGGGATGAGGCAGGCTTCACTGATTCTGTGGGGTACATTGACAGCAGTGCCTGGATGGCAAGTGTCTTTACTGCAGCCCAATCCGGGAATTTGACCCACGTTGACTTCTGGACGACGAGCAGCAATGCCCGGTATGAGATCCGCGTTTGGGATGGTTATTTTGGAAGTGAGCTTGCCCGCCAGACTGGTGGCTGCCAAGAGTTGGGTTATTACTCTATACCACTGAGCGCGCCAGTTTCACTCGATGCTGATCAGCAATTTACAATAGGCGTCAAGATGATCACGCTGGGCTATGGTTATCCCATACCCGTTGAATCAAAATATTTTGGCGATGTTAGCCCCCCCATACAATCCGGTGTGAGCTTTGTAAGGCATACGGCTAGCGATTCTTGGGAAGATCTGGCAATTTACGACTGGAACGCCTGTCTCCGTGCCAGAATAGTAGGGGGAGTCCCGGATATCTCTGTCGAGCCAATCAGCTTCGATGTGTCATTGAATCAGAGCGATACGTGGAACGATATTCTGGAGATTGGCAACGATGGCAATGAAACGCTCACCTATAGTATAACAGATAACGACTCGTGGCTGGATGAGAACCCAAAATCAGGTTCTGTTCCTCCCGGTGAATACGATAACATAACCGTTACGATAGATACAACGGGTCTTCCTGTTGATGAGTACTATGCAAATATCACCATCACGAATAATGACCCTGACGAAAATCCCGTGATGATTCCTGTGCATTTGTCGGTTAGCCCACCAGAAGACGACGAGTTCGACACCGGCACGGGCACGTATCCGAGCATATCGGGAACGCACACAGGTACAATCACACCGATATATGATATTAATGTCTCCCGTATGTACACCTATCCCTGCGTGGGTACCGGCGGGCATACCGAGTCTGTCCACATTTGGGGAAATGGCGTGGACGAGAACGCTTCATGGGCCGGTTACAGTGGCGATTGGCATAACATAACCTTCAGCGCTCCCTTCACGCTCAAAACAGGAAAGACGTACAACTATGAAATAACCACAGGCTCGTACCCCCAGATCATACATGCAGCCAGCAAGCCAGTGACCGGCGGAACAATCGCCTGGGACTCATTTGTTGATGTCAACGGAAATGAGCACAGTAACTGGATACTCGCGATGCGATTAGAATAGAACAGAACAGGACGGCGCAAACTAAAAACTAAAGCGGAGCGCGCTCTTCATTTCCGTTTCTATTGTATCCGTAAATGTTCAACCTCACGGTCATCCAGCGGTGCTGCGACTATCCTCTGTTTCGCCGCTTCATTCCAGTATTCCACCAGTACCTCTTCACCGCTCGCTACATCTGAATATCGTGCCGTCAGCCGTGCCGCGAGTTCGATCGTCTCCTTCTCGTTGGTCTGTTCCAAAATCGTTATCGGACTCCCATAACCTGGGACCTCAAACGCATAATCTTCGGGATTCTTCAGCTCTAACAGGAGCTCATTTTCCGCTTCGTTTCGTCCCACAACGATTTTTGAGGAAGCCACTCGGAAATGCCTGCCTATTCGTAGGAACTCGATCTCTCTCGTCGTTACGTGCTCTTCATGCTCGAACAAATCCTTGACCTTCGATGCGAATTCCTTGTGGGTCAAGAGACACCCGCCTGATGGCGAGGGATACGCATTCTCCAAACCAAATTCGTGGGCGAGCGCAATCTGCGGCTTTCGGCTCTTCCCGCTTATGGCCAAAAGTGCGCTCCGATCTATCCAGCCTTCACGCTCCGGAATCGTCTCCGATAGGAGCTTTGCGGAAAGCGGTCTCACGATCAGCCCCTCTAATCTGGACTCTTCTTCTTCAAGCATTAATGCCTTTCGATACTGGCTCATTGGTCGCTCACCGAGTACATCACCGGTAACGACGAATTTCGCGCCGATTTCCTTCGCTATCCGTTTCGCTTCACGCAGCATATAGATCCGGCAATCGATGCAGGGGTTCATGCCCGAGCCGTAGCCGTACTTCGGGTTTCGTATAACCTCAAGATAGTCGTCGCCGACTTCTACTCGTATCTGCGGAATGCCGAACCGTTCTGCCGTCTTACCCGCATAATCCCCCTTCTCGGCAACGACCGGCAGGATAAACGTCACGGCGATAACCTCTATACCTTGATCTAGGACCAACTTCGTTGCTAATATCGAATCCAATCCGCCGGATAATAACGCTAAGGCTTTCATTACGCTTCTTCTCGGTAACTAACACTTTCGATGGTGCTTTATAGGTAGCCAAAAACCATCTCCTGCAGACATACCTTCAACTTTCCCAGTGAAAAACCTGACACTATCATTCTTAGCTAGTTATCCTGAGTTATCACGATTTAATTCAGTCATCTACGGACTCAGTAAGGCCTTCTTTCCACATGCATCTGTAAATTCGACACACATCATTGCTACCGACCAAATTAAATAACGATTCATGGGTGATCTACCGAGTAGCAGGGCTGAAATAAAGTTCCGTTACACGAACAGGAACATCCAAGCGTACAGCGCGAACACGGGGAAGAAAAATAAGGCCCAAACCCAGCGCTTCCAGCTCTTTACCTCTTTGCCGTCCATCGGCGTTATTGGCAGCATCTCATAGACTGCCATGATAAACGCGACGTTAAAACCTGCCAGACCTATAGAACCCAAGAAGCCCCCGTAATCAGCAAGCAGCCAGAAGAGCAGCACCATGATAAAGCTTAATACCGGGCCTGAAAGGGCTATTTTCCCGCGCTGGTCCTGTGTTGGCTCGCCATAGAGAATAGTCTTACCGGGAACTGCAAACACGGTTCCAAAGAGAACGGAAGTTATTGCCACGGCAATCATACCGACCGCGGAAGTTCTAAACTCGGACTCCACTCCAAAGCGGTGCGAGGTAAAGTTGTGCATGAACTCATGAACGATCAACACCAGCCCAGCACCGATCAGGTATGCCGGGAGATTCTCTAAAAAGAGCGATGCGGGGCTCACGGCCCAGGCCATAAAAGCGCCAAAGAGCACAAAAGAGGCGATTATATGCATGAATTCAATCCGACTCAACCCGAGCAAAGCAATCTTATTGAGGCCACGAGGGATTTGTTTGTAGCTGGCCTTCTCGAGGAGCACTTCCTCGCCGATTTCCTCGACGGCCGTTTGGGTGAACTTTCTGAGAAAAGCGAGGAGTTTTGTACCGAGGCCCGCAAGCGCGATACCGGTTGTTGCAGCGGCAACTGGAACAGCTTCCGGCGGTATTACTTCCATCATTGGTACCGTCTTGTCCGGGACAAACTTGAAACCATAGATGGTTCCGCACAGTACTGCTGCGCCGGCAGAGGTTGCATTTTGGATGCCTAGTATGACAATCTTAGGCCGGCTGGTTTTCCGCTCAAAATCATAGACGCCTTGTTCGTAAAGTTCCGTGCTGATCCGGTTGTGCGTTGGACCACCGATTAAAATCAAATTATAGTCGTAAATGGACTTGCCATTATAGGCTGTGTCAGTATCCTGAATTTGGGGTACTCCCGGGTATTCAGCCAGTATGGTGGGATAGTACTTCTTCTCAACGGCGTCAAGGTGTGAACCAATCACAATGAGGGGGTTTGGCAGATGTTGTGAGAACGGATTTCCCTCCATGATGATTAATCCGCTTTCAAGCTCTGCTTGGTACTTCTCCAGTACAGCCGCTTGCTCCTGGGTGAGATCCGTATCATCGGCAGGCTGAGCAGCAGCAACCGCTATGGAAAGCAGCAACAGAGCCACTACCACTAGTAACCAGCGCTTCATGGCATACTCTTTGAACTACCTAGTATAAATTGTTTTCGCTTCTTGTTTAGGGGCACTTCTCACTTCCTTCCCCTTGGTCGGTACTTTCTCAATGGCTAACGAGCAGAGCAGGCCCTGTGCGCACCTGAAGTAAAGGAAAACCTTATATAAAGATAGGAGATCTCACAATGTGAGAGAGGGACCTTTTAGTGCGGGGACGCTATTACCAGCAAATAGTCTCCTTCTTCCAGCTCAGCATCAGGCGAAAAAACAAAAATAAACTCACCGTTTTTATACACCGCGATTACCTTTTCATTTTCATTCAGTGAGATGTCTGATAACGGCATTTTTTTATCTACTTTTATCTGATTCACGTTAAATCCTTCGACCGCTGACGTTGCTTGCACAATGAACTCTGCAACTACGGGCTCGGTAACCGCATGAGCAAGCAATCGCCCACTTATCTCCGCGTAGGATATTATATGGTTGATTCCCGCTCCTTGCATCATTTCCTTATGTTCTTGCGCCTCGCAGGTTGCAACGATCTCGATAGCAGGATTCCGTCTACGAGCTGAGAGCGCGGTCATTATCGTCTCAGAATCGTTATCCAGCATTATCATCAGTGTCTTTGCATCTTTAATACTACATCGTTCCAGCGTCTCACTCTTTGTCGGGTCGCCGCTGACATGAGATATCCCCTGAGCGTTCAACGCCGTTTGATCCAGATCGCTACCTACCACTAAAAACGCTTCATTATCAGTTTCAAGCTCTTTTATCGCCTCTTCTGCTTTCGCGTTCCATCCCACAATTATCGTATGGCTCTTCATCTTCAGCGATCCCGATCCGAATAATCTTTTTAATTGCGTTTTAGTAGAAAAAGATACGAGTTGCTCGAATACATACGCGATGGTGCCTATACCCCCCAGCGCAACCAGCACAAAGGTAACGCGACCACCTATCGTTTTGGGTGTATAATCCCCGTATCCCACGGTTGTAATGGTCACGATAACCCAATAAACGGCATCCCATATTCCGGTTACTCCCGCACTGCCTCTTTCAAAATAGTAGAATGCGAAGGAGCCGAATACGAGCACAGCCATGAGTAACGAGAGTAGAAAAAGCTTGTCCTCGTATTTTTCCAAGTGTAAAGCCCGTAATCTTCTTATCAGCCAGAGTAACATGGTAGCGTATGTATATACTGAAATAGTATCGGGTTGTTAAGTTATTTACTAACAGATGCGGTATGATTTTTCGGGGGCAGGTCATGGTGCTATCACGTCACGCGCAAGCCCGATGGGCGAGATCGCAAAGCGGACGACGCATAATAAGTGGAGGCGGTGGACTTCGCGGGGGTCAGGAAACGCGAAGCGATTATGAAAAGCCACATTAGCTACGCGCTCTAATATTCTCATGGTGAAGGTAACTCATGAAGCGAATACTCGGCGTTGTGGGCAGTCCACGGCGAAACGGTAATACGCATATTCTTGTATCAAAAATACTTGAAGGTGCACAGGTAGAAGGCGCTATCTGCGACATCCTCTTCCTCAATGATCTGCACATCCGGGAGTGCGACGGCTGTCATACCTGCTGGAAGGGCAAACCGTGTAGTAAGAGCGATGATATGAATGCCATTTATCCAACGCTCATTGAAAGCGACGTGATTATCTTTGGCACACCGGTCTACTGGTACGGGCCGACGGCATTGATAAAAGGATTTATCGACCGCTTTGTCTACTTCAATTGCCCCGAGCATCGGGCACAAATCGAAGGTAAATCGGCGGTGCTCGCGGTGCCCTTTGAAGAAGAGGATCCGGAAACCGCCGCGCTTTTGATCGCCTTCTTTGAGAAGAGTCTTCGGTACGTGCAAATGAACCTCATTGGAAGCGTCATCGTCCCTGGCGTTGGCCGGAAAGGCAAGATTGCGGAAAAAACGGCGAGCCTATCGGAAGCCTACGACCTCGGGAGAGTAGTGGCAAAACATATACCGGACCGGGAGTATACTACGTTTTAGAGAGAATAACTGGATGAGAGGGAGCCAAAAGCGGTGAAATAGCTTTCAATTCGACTCTCTGAAGGGGGAATTGTAAACAGCTTCTGAGTTTAGAGTGACCCGAAGATGGGCATAACTTGAATACGGTGTAACCTGTATGTTGATTATGCCGCCGTGCGGCGAGAGATACCGAAGGTCGCACGG
Organism: Methanomicrobia archaeon; assembly: GCA_016930255.1. Classification (NCBI taxonomy): domain Archaea; kingdom Methanobacteriati; phylum Methanobacteriota; class Methanomicrobia; species Methanomicrobia archaeon. The sequence goes on from JAFGHB010000035.1 coordinate 26,666, forward strand.
GAATCCATCGGACTGCGGGAACACTAACCACCATGGCAAGAGAACTCGGCGAGAAGGATATCGCACTCCTGAAGAAGCTCGCGCCTGAGTTAGGAGATATTATCTGCGAGCACGTGCAGATGCCCTTCAGGTCCATATTACCACCGCTCTCCAACCATTTCTCGAAAGACGCGGACGACTTCGAGCGCCGACTTCGAGCATTACGTGACGACGAACTGAGGTATCTGGTGGATATGATCCTTGACGGGTCGGAAAGTCTGTCATGCGTGCCGCCCGATCATGCCGAGGCGTTCATCTCGCTCGTTGCTGAGAAAATTTCGTACGAGGCCGCCGATGAAGTAACAATGGTATATCTCGAGTGGATGTGCTCTTAGAAGGCACGCCTCTCCTGTCACTGCAAACGCTCGAAAAACACCGAACCGCACGCGAAGTGCTGGGATAAACTCGACCTATACGCACGTGTTACGGTTCAAGCATAAATGGAAAGCTTTATATATGCACTCTTTCTTTTGTGTAAGTCACCGTATGAAAAACCTGTTCGAAGATCAGATAAGCGAAGGCGAGATATTTGCAAATAAAAAGGTACTCCGACCTACGTATACCCCCGACACGCTACCGCATCGGGAGAAGCACCTAACCGGTTTAGCTCAGATACTCTCCGCTGCGCTCAAGGGGAAGACAACACCTAATGTGTTGATCTACGGGCATACGGGGACCGGTAAGACCTCTACGGTAAAATTCGTGTGCCGTGAATTTGAGGAGATGGCACGGAAGACCGGCAGTAATTGCGCTCTGCTGTATATCAACAGCGAGATGTTTGATACGCAGTACCGGATTTTTGCCTATATCGCACGGGTATTCAATAAACGTGTCCCTATGATCGGTTGGCCAACGGATCTGGTGTATTCTGTCTTAAAGAAGGAGATAGACGCCGAGGAGCGACACGTCATTGTGACCCTAGATGAGCTTGACCTGTTAGCGAGTAAAGAAGGCGAGACGTTACATAACCTCCTGAAGATTAACGGAGAGCTTAATAATGCGCACCTGAGCGTGATCGGGATTTCAAACGATCCGGCCTTCACGGATTTCTTGGACCCCGGTGTAAAGTCGTCGCTCAGCGAAGAAGAGCTACTATTTTCACCGTATAGTGCCGAGCAGTTGGAGGATATCCTGTACGCACGGGCGGAAATGGCGTTTACTGATGCGGCGCTTGACGATATGGTGTTACCACGCTGTGCAGCCCTCGCAGCCTCGAAACAGGGCGATGCAAAGTATGCTCTTGACCTCCTTCGGGTATCAGGCGAAAATGCAGAGCGGGCACGATCCAAAAAGGTGCGCGAGGAGCATGTACAACTCGCACGCGAGATGATACAGGCGGACAACGTGGCGGAAGAGATAAAGACGCTGCCACTCCACTCAAAGATTGTACTCTCCAGTGTGCTTCTCTTAAGCCGCGATCAAAAAAAAAGAGGCTTTTCCAGCGGTGAAGTGTATAGCATGTATCAGCGATTATGCCGCTATCTGGACACGAGTGCATTAACACCCCGGCGTGTTACTGATTTTGTCTCCGAATTGGACATTCTGGGATTGCTCAATGCGATTATTGTTAACAAAGGGAGATACGGAAGGACCAAGATAATCACTCTGGGTATACCTGAAGACTGTGTGCAACCGGTATTATTCGGGGACTATAAACTGAGAGCGCTCGCGAATATTAGCGAAATAGCGCCGATACCCGTGTAAGGCGACTGAACGAGTTGACACACGCTTAATGGAGCTTTTCACGTGGGCATTACAATAAACCCGCTTAGCAGGCAATTCCAGAGCTGCATTACCGTCCGCGCTTCAGAGCTGCATCATTGCCGTGATCGCAGAACCGATCATTATTAACGCCAGTAACAGCCCTATTATCGTCCTTTGCAATCTGCCACCACTACTGCTATCCTTCTTCACGTGCCCCTTTCTCGCCATCTCATCATGTATCTATACCCCTTGCACTCTATTAATGCCTTTGGTAATTCACGTTTTCCTTCGGCCGTCACTGGAAACGCAGCGGGAAACCAAACGGCGAAGAAACAAATCGAGGTGCTATCACCAGCTATCACCATTCAGCGCACCCATAACTTCAAAAACCTGTACGGCTGTAGAAGTACGTATACAGATTAATAAGACCCATGACAACTGAGCAATCAAAGCCGCTGGAAGGGAAAAAGGGCAGCGCGAAAAAAACGCTTCAGGAAGATGTAAATGAAACCCTGGCGAACATGAAAAGCGGAGATGAATGCATCAGCAATGCGGTAGAAAAGCTGCTGAAGAAGAAGGACGAACTGCCGCCTGTGGGGAACGTCATTGGCGTGGTGAAGAACAGCGGCATACTAGAGGTGTTTGACGAAAAGATCAAGCGGAAATACAAGCTCAAATGAGCGTTGCTCGGCGTTATGTCTATGCTTTAATGAGACATCATCCTTTTACAGCGCATTGCTACTCTTCACCGTACAGGGCTTATTCATCTTTGTCGGTTTGTATCACGGGATTCTCAATTGCGATCTTTATGAGCTCGACTATCCCTTGTTAAAGCAGAGCGGAACATGAATGAACGAACGGGCTAAAACCGAATCGAAAGCACCCGTCTTCGGCTGGCGAGAATGGTTTTCTTTTCTTCCCTTGTTTATAACCTATATCATACTGGGCTTCTACGCTATCTTTCGCATCGAGCCCCTGTTAGCCTTCGGTTACCTTGCTTACATCCTTGCGTTCTATGTTGTGGGTACCTCATATATCTTCTGCGCAAAATGCCCCCATTACGGACAGCGGTGCTCATATATCTTCGCGGGGCTGCTTGCCAAGCGGTTATTCAAACAAAGATACGGAGATTGCTCCCGTATTGAGAGGACGTATCCCGTGGTCGCTCTGATGCTCCTCTTTATCATTCCGATGCTTTTTGTCTTAGATAACCTGTTCTATTTGCTGACCTTACTGGTGCTCATCGTCGTCATGTTTGGCATCGTAAAGCCGTTCATTGTCTGCGCCACCTGCCAGTATTCGCACTGTTTCGGAAAAGCTTTATCAGATAAAGTGAAAAGATAACCCATGGAAGAAACGAACTGTTACGATAACTTCCCCGCATGGATGGCGCTTTTAGCCACTGCGGTTACCCTCGCGATCTACGGCATCGGTGCCTATATTCTGGTGGGATTTAGCATTATCATCGCTATCCTCTACCTGCTCTACTGTCTCTGGATTGAACAAAGGGTACTGCGGCGAAGTTGTGTGAACTGTTTTTATTACGGCAAAACGTGCGGGTTAGGACGGGGCAAGCTCTGCTCGGTACTCTTCGAAAAGGGCGACCCGCAACGATTCGCTGCGGCTGAGATCTCATGGACTGCCATACTGCCTGATTTCCTGGTATTCATCATTCCGCTCGTTGGTGGGATTATCCTCATAATGATGGCGTTTACGTGGCTTCTCGTAGCGCTCGTGGCGCTCTTTGCCATACTGGCATTCGGCGGTACTGCAGTTATACGGGGCTCGTTCGCCTGTAAATATTGCAAACAACGAGAGATCGGCTGCCCCGCCGAGCGGTTGTTCAGTAAAGAAGAAACGCACCATGAATAGGAGCCTTATGTACGTACAGATGCAGAGAGGAGAGAGAGTTAGTTAGTATGTCAGAGCCGCTGAAAGAGTCGGTCTTGAAAGCATTACAGCAGATACCGGGAGTGGGTAGGGAAATTGCTGCGGATCTGTGGGACATAGGGGTTCGTTCAGTGCACGATTTGAACGAGCAGGATCCCGCAGAACTCTATCGTGCGCTTTGTGATCGAAAGGGTATGCATGTTGATCGATGCATGCTTTACGTATTTCGGTGTGCCGTGTATTATGCTTCAAACACGAGCCGTAATCCTGAACTGCTGAAGTGGTGGAACTGGAAAGACGAAGATACGAGGCGGTAGAGAAGGGAAGGCTTTTAGTTAGATGCCTGTCGAAAACACTGGCTCGGTCACGCACGTGAAACGGAACGGGGGTGGAACAACCGCATATCCTTTTAACTTCTACTATGTAAGGAGCAGTTATGAGCACGCTAGAGGAGTTTTCAAAGAGGGACAACTACGCGGCATTGTCAGGAATAACGCTCTTGGAAGTTTCGGAAGGGCGGGCACGAGCGAGGATGGAACTGACCGAGAAGCATCATAATTGCTTTGGGACGGTACACGGCGGCGCGATCTTCACCCTGGCGGATTTCGTGTTCGGCGTCGCTTCTAATTCGCATGGTACGGTTTCCGTGGCTATCAATTCCTCCATCTCGTTCTTTAAAGCGGCATCATCAGGAATTTTATACGCGGAAGCGCGGGAGGTATCGTTTCATCCGAAACTCGCCAGTTACGCCATTGACGTGACGAACGAAGAGGATGAACTGATCGCGTCATTCCAGGGTATGGTATACCGAAAACGGGATAAATTGAAGCTCGAATAGTTAGTTGTGCGCTGCTTTCAGGAGAGATGAACGTGATTGACTTGAAAGATTTGGCTGAGAAAGAAACGCTTCCAGGCTAAATTCGTGCATTCGGCAAACGTGACGGTCTCCTATTGGACTGTCAAAGCGGGGGCGACGCTGCCGGAACATGCGCATCCGCATGAGCAGATTACGAACATGCTCGAGGGCACGTTTGAAATGATCGTTGACGGAGAACAGCAGACGTTGAAAGCCAACATGGTCGTAGTCATTCCTTCTAACGTCCGCCATTCAGGAACCGCGCTCACCGATTGTAAAATCCTCGATGTCTTTATCCAGTACGCGAAGACTATCGTGATCCTGCTGAACGAGGTTGAAAGCGATCTAATCTACTCTACTGCTATTCACCGTAGCAATTGATGCCCGTGAACTTCTCGCGATACGATGCTAACAGCGGTGTCAGTTTTCGGTCTGGCACTTGTACGTTTTTGAGTCGTTCTTCGATCTCAGCATCGCTCAGCTTCACATTGAGCGTCCGGTTCGGGATATCGATCTCGACGATATCGCCGTTCTGGATAGTCCCGATTGCGCCGCCGTTGTATGCCTCCATCTCGATATGGCCAATGCACGGTCCAGACGTGCCCCCGGAGAACCGGCCGTCGGTGAGTAACGCAACCCGTTTGTACCCGGCACCCATGATCACATCGGTTGGCGTGAGCATTTCCGGCATGCCCGGCGCGCCTGCCGGTCCTTGGAACGGTAACACGACGACGTCACCCTCGGCAATCTCTTTTGCTTCGATCGCGTCCAGCAAGTCTTTTTCAGTATAAAACACCTTTGCCGGTCCGGAATGTACCATCATCGATTCATCAACCGCAGTCTGCTTGATGATCGAGCTGTGTGCGATATTTCCTTTGAGGACGGCGATACCGCCTTCAGCGAAGTACGCGTTATCCAGCGTTCTTATAACCGTATCGTCCAGGACCTTCCCTTCTGCTGCGATCTCTTTGATCGATTTACCGTTTACGGTCGGCGAGTCTTTGAGCATAGCCTTTAAACGGTTGAGCATGCCGGGAATGCCACCTGCGCGGTCGATGTCCGCCATTTCGTGCGGCCCTGCGGGAATGATCTTACACAGATTGGGGGTCTCGCGCGAGATCGTATCGAACAGATTAACGTCGATATCAACCCCTGCTTCTCGGGCGATTGCGGGAATGTGCAATACGGTATTGGTCGAGCCGCCCATCGCCATATCGACGCGAATCGCGTTCTCAAACGCGTTTTGTGTCATGATCTCGCGCGGCTTCAGATCGGCCTTTACCAACTCGACGATCCGCTTACCGGTCTCGTACGCCTGCTTCTTCTTTTCCGGGTCGAGTGCCAGCGTCGTCGCACAGCGTGTGACGGACATGCCTAGGACCTCGGTAACCGTTGCCATGGTATTTGCGGTATAAAGCCCGACACATGAGCCGGCCCCACACACCATGTGTGGTAAGAACGCTTCAGCCTCTTCCGCAGTCATCTTCCCCCCTTTTACTTTACCCACGAGCCCAAACCCTTCGATCGGATGGTGCTTCTGACCCTCAACGACATTCGCCTTCATTGGCCCGCCGGTAAGCATAACAGCGGGTAAATTCAGCCGTCCCGCAGCCATCAACATGCCCGGTGTGATTTTATCGCAGTTCGTTACGCCAACCCAGCCATCCATAGAGTGCGAGAGGGTCATGATCTCCACATTATCCGCAATGTGCTCGCGACTCGGCAGGCTGAGCCGCATCTCCACATGCATTGCAATACCGTCACAGACGCCGGGAACGCCCCATTCCAAGGGCACACCGCCGGCATCCCGTATTCCTCGCTTTACTTCCTGCGTTAACGCGTTCAAGTGGATATGGCCCGGGATGATATCGTTATAGCTGTTCGCAACGCCGATAAACGGCTTGTCCAGATCAAAATCCGCTGCCGTGAGTCCTGCGGACAGTAACAACGCCCGGTGCGGTAAGGTCTCTATACCTTCTTTTAAAACGTCCGATCGCATTCTCATCACCCACATTAACAAAGCAAATCGAGCTATAAATAGATGCGGTTATCAACAAGACGTAACAAGGACATGTCTGGATCTCTTTGAGAGAAATAGTAAGTTTTATATGACCTCAGTTAAGTACTTACCAAACCTTTTACTATGGGTGGAAAAAATGGAAAAGAGAAGGATTCATCTCGTTTTAGCATCTTTATGCGTGATTTTTGCGCTGGTATTGACGTTGGGTGTGGCGTCTGCGGAAGAAACGCATGTAGTAAACAAAACCGCTGCTTGCGCTACCGGGGATTACTACTATACCTCGATTCAGGCTGCGGTTTGGAACGCAAGTGATGGGGACACTATCATCGTCTGCCCTGAAGCGACCGCGTATCAGGAGAACGTGATGGTTAACAAATCAGTGACGATCCAGGCGGGATCAGCGCCGGTTGTTGACGCTATGGGCGGCACCGCGATCAACATCACGGCGGATAATGTCACCATCGACGGCTTCAACATCACCAACTGTAGCTACGGTATCAACTGCACCGCGCTCGGCTTCACCATCAAGAACAACACCATCAACGCCAGCGTCGATGGCATCCATCTGTATCTGCACGACATCGGCTGTGACTTGACGGGCACGGAATCGTATGCCATCGGGGATGCCACCATTTATAAGAACGTGATCAATGCCACGAATGACGGGATTTACCTCGATGCCCAGAACTGGAGCCGGAACGTGTCGGGCAATTCAACAGTCGACATCGGCGCCTTTACGATCATTGACAATAACATCAACTGCAATTACGGCATACACGTTCCTCTACTGAAAAATATAGGCGATGAGATGCACGATAATGCTAACTTCTCCTGGGGCGGCTTTATGGTGAATGACAATGTCATTACCAGCAGTGATGATAGCATGTTTTTCGAGGAGTTGGGGCGCTGGGGGTGTTATATGGACAACTATTCAAACTTCACCATGGGCGACTTCATGATTAATAACAATAACCTTACCTCAAACACCGGCTACGGTATTCGTTTCTTTAAGGGATATGGGTATCCTACTGTACCATCGTTTAGAAACGTCGGCTCTCACATGAATGACTCTTCCTCGTTCGTCATGGGCAACCTCACCTTCAACGAGAACGAGATTGAGAGTTACGCTGACGGCATCTCCCTTTGGGAGCTCAGTTATTTTGGCTATAGGATGAATTACTACGATGACGGCAGCGCCTCCTTTGTCATGGGCGATATCGAGTTCAATGACAACGTCATCACCAGCATCGACGATGGCTACTACGGCCTCGATATAGGTAACATCGAAGAGTTCGGCTACGAGATGAACAGAGAGGGTGACGGCAATGCCTCCTTCACTATGGGCAACCTCACCTTCAACGAGAACGAGATTAACAGCAGCTACGATGGCATCAACGTGGGCTCTATTCAAGATTTCGGCTACTATATGAATTACAAGGGTAACGGTAGTGCCTCTTTTGTCATGGGCGACCTCGAAATCAACGGCAACGTCATCAACACCAGAGATGATGAAAAAGGCATCTACTTATACGCGATCGCCAATTTCGGCTACAATATGAACTACAACGGTGACGGCAACGCCTCCTTTGTCATGGGCGACCTCGAAATCAACGGCAACACCATCACCAGCATCGACGAGGGCATCTACATGGATTCGGAGATCTCTCAATTCGGCAACGATCTGTACAGTAATGCATCAGTCCGCATGGGGAATATCACACTCAATGACAACAACATCACCAGCAACAGCAGCGACGGCATCCACACGTCTGGCGACTGGGATGATTTCGGCTATGGGATGCATGATAATGCTTCGTTTAGGATGAATAATGTGGAACTCAGGAACAATACCATCAACGCGAGCGGCTATGGGGTATATCTATCCTATCCGCCATCCTATTTTGGAGCAGAGCTCTACGGCAACGCGTCAGTTAAAATGGGCAGCATCCTTTTCAACGAAAACCACATCACCAGCAGCGATGACGGTCTGTACGGTGACGATCCCCTGGGGCATTCTGGCTACCAAATGGAAGACAACGCCTCCTTTGTCATGGGCAATGTCGAGTTCAGTAGTAACTGGATTGATTCGCAGAATGGAGATGGTATGTATTTCACTGGGATTCAATACTTTGGTTATGAAATGGACGACAATGCTTCGGCAATCATAGGCGATTTCCTCTTCAACGGTAATACGATAACCTGTAGCGGCAGCGGCATTTATGTCGCAGATTTCTATAATGTGGGTTGGTATCTGTATAACAGCTCAAACGTTACGGTCGGGAATATTACCTTCAACGATAACACCATTACGATAACGAGCAGCGATAACGGCATTTACCTCTATGACTTCTATGACTTCGGGTATGGCAGCGATCCTACGGCATCCTTTTCCCTCGGCGAGTTACTGATTGACAATAACACAATCAGGAACGCCGAGTACGGCATCTATCTTAACGAGAGCGATAACTTCACCATCTCGAACAACACCATTAGCGATGGGAATGATGGGATCTACCTGGACCAATGTTTTAACACTACGATTGTATGGAACACGATCGTGAACAACACCGCAGTGGCTACGGGGGCGCATGTGGATGAGCTATCGACCTATAATAGACTGTCGATGAACTGCTTCATTGCGAACCAACCATATCAGGCAATTGACAACGGTACCAACAACACCTTCAGCAGCAACTTCTATTCAGACTACACCGGAACCGGACCGTACCCGATCAATGGTACTGCAAATAATTCAGATAACAATCCATTGGACGAGTGCCCGGTGGGAGGAGCACCAGCACCAGCAGTACCCGAAAAACTGCCTGCCGTAACACCGTTAGGGCTCATCGCGCTGGTCAGTGTGCTTTCGGGTATCATTGCACTGAGCGGACGGAAAAGGGGTAAGAACGAGGAGTAGCTAGCGTAAGCATTCCTCCTGTTTTTTCTGTTCTAAATCTGCCGCTGCCAGTTTCACTCAGGGATGATTAACCCTGTACAGCGCCAGTTGATCTCAGCCGTGCGCGTGTCCTCAGAGACGACGCAAGCCGGATTGCAGCCCTCATGCGGAGTGAAAGGCTCGAGGTCGATCCACCACGTGCGTGTGTATTCGTTGTAGACGTAGGTATCGGTAAGCGTTCCTTCCTGTACGCACGTGCTGTTCTCCGCGATTGCGCGCGCCGCTTCGTACGTCAGCGGCTCAAGACCGCCCTGCGCTTCTGTCGTGTTTACATAGTCAGAAACGAGCGTTTGTGTGAGCATGTCCCACTGTCCGTCAAGTACGGCACCGGTTATCGTACCGTTGATTACCGTTACCTCCGCGTGATGCGGCGTGATCACCTGCGCGAGCACCTGCCCCGTCCGGTCGCCGTAGCCCGCATGCAGCGACTTGAAATCGAACGTGAACATCCAGCAGTACGGGCAGCGCAGGACAATCGTCTGGTTATAGCTCAAGTCAAAGCCGTCGAACTGGTACGTCGACGAGTTCTCGACAAACGTTCGCGCGAGCTCCTTGCTTTTCGCTTCCGTGACCTCAACGTCTGTTTCTGGGGTTATGCAGCCCGCGGTGACGAATGTTCCGATAATAACCAAGACAATTACTAGCTGCGTGCGCTTCATATACCTACGATCCCCCTCTCTTCCAGTTTTTGCTACTATTTTTGTTGTGTCCACATTTAAAAGCTTTGGTAAGCTACAAATGAGATCGAAGTTATAGCGAGGTTTAAAAGCAGAAAGAACAAACTTAGAGTCGATGCTTCAGAATACGAGCGTGAAAGAGGACGATATGGCCGAGGACGCTGATACGGACGATGAGAAGCTGCTCATTCTGCCGTTGAACGATAGGAACTCGAAGAAGATCTCGCAGATCATTTCGAGTGATACCGCGCGCGATATTTTAGAGGCTATTGCTTCTGCGCCGCGATCAACAACGGAGATAGCGGAGCAGCTCGGGATTCCGTTAACCACCGTGCAGTACAATCTGGAGAAGCTCAGCGATGCGGGGCTCGTGAAGGTCGCGCGGACGAAATACAGCAAGAAGATGAAGCCGGTGAAGCTCTACACGCCGCAGCGGAAGCTCGTGGTCATCGTCCCGGAGCAGACGAGCAAGAGGGACGTTATCGCCACCTTGAAGCGGTATTTGGTGGTGGCAGCCGTTGCGGTGGTCGGCTCGGGCGCGATCGAACTTCTGGCGATGCGCAAGGGACGTCAGGCATGGGATACTGGCATTCAGTCGGTACCGGAAGCTGGAGGCGGTGGAGCCCCGATACCAGCGCCAGCATATGCACCGCTCCCAGCACCGTCGCCGGAGAAGACATTTGGTGCAGTTCCGGGGTTTGACTTCTTCGCCCATCCCGGGCTGTGGTTCCTCTTCGGATGCCTGTTCGTCATACTGGTGATGGTCCTTCTGGACTATCGCGGTAGAAAACGGCATAAAAGAGCTTAAACTGATTTTTAGGTGTTCTTATAGCTACGAATCGACTCGTAGCTATGGAAACTGGTTTATAGCCCTGACATCAACGTTGTGTAAGCGAGAAGGCAAAGAAGAAAGAGGCACTTTACAATCATTAAAAAATTAGGAGGTGAGATGAGCAGAAGATGAAGAAACTATGGACGATAAGCGTACTAGCAGTGGTAGCGGTATGCCTGGCTACGGTTGGCTGTTTAGAGAACATTACCGAGGTAAGCGCGGTGAATGGCGAGGGCAATACCACCATCGCGGTTTCCGGAACTGGCATCCTAGAGGTAGCGCCGGATAAGGCGACGGTATCGCTTGGCGTGGAGACACAATCGGGTAACGTCACGGAAGCACTGGCGCAGAACTCGGAGAAGATGGACGCGGTGATTGCGGCCTTGAAACGGCAGGGCGTGCCGAAGGACAGCATCGAAACGAGTTACTTCAGTATCTATCCGGTCAAGGATTACGAGAAACCCGTAGAGGGGATCGTTAGTTACCGTGTAACGAATGCGATAACTGTTGAACTGAGCGATCTGGACACGGTGGGGGGCGTTATTGATACGGCCATCACGGCGGGCGCGAACAGAGTGACGAACGTGGAGTTCGGCTTGACGGACGCGAAGGAGCAGGAGCTGAGGCAAGAAGCGCTGAGAGAGGCCTGTACGGATGCGCGGACAAAAGCCGATGCGATCGCGGGTGGCCTGAGTCTGAAGATCATCGGCGTAGCCACAGCACGGGAAGGGGGCGTCTATACCTACCCATATCGCGCTGGCGGCTACGACGAGGCTGCCATGTATGCCGGATCAGCAATGGCCGTACCCACCCCAATCGAGCCGGAAGACGTTTCAGTCAGCGCGACCATCCAAGTCGAATACAGATGCCTCTGAGGCTCACGGCACTCATGGCGGTATTGCGAAAACTGAATGAACGTTTGAAGCGATAAAAAGTGGGCGTAGCCGCGTACCGTACGTACGCGAGCAAGCTACGCTCTGCTTCCTTTTTACGGGTTCTGCTTAAACGGTGAGCACGTTTCTGCGGTGCGCGTCACAAAGCTTACAGACCCTTCCATGCCTCCTGTTCCATTTTCAGGAACTGCTGGAGCGCTTCGGGATCCATAATGACAACCTCGAACGCGACCTCGGCACCCAGCTTCTCCAGAGGCTCCCGTAACGAGTTCATGAGCATCTGCCGGACCTGCACAGGCACACCAAGGAACGGCAGCGCCAGCGTGATCGTTACCTTATTCCCGTCGACCTTCACGTCCTTTGCAATGCCGAGATCGACCAGCGTCCGTTTAATTGCAGGATGTTTGACCGGCGCGATCGCTGCACGAGCATTCTCTTCCGTTACTGTTTCAGCCATGTTTTTCTTCTCCCTCCTCTTCACTTCGTTTCTTACTACCTTCGGTCATACAAAGGTGACATAGAACATAAACGTTGGCTCATCTCACCGGGCGATTCGAGGTGTGAGCATGATCTTCATTTGGCTCCTTTACGTGCCCCTTGCGCCTTCGCCCAGTAGGACGCGGCCTGTTCCCGTATGCTCGCGATCTCGTCAACGGCGAGACTGCGGACGACACGACCGGGACTCCCGAAGATCATGCTCCCGGGCGGAAAGCTCTTACCCTCGGTGAGCAATGTTCCGGCACCGACAATGCAGCCCTCACTCAACGTAACGTCGTTCATAATGATCGAGCCCATGCCCACCATACAGCCGTCACCGATCGTGCAGCCGTGGACGATGGCGCCATGACCTACCAAGCAGTATTCGCCTATCCGCGTGACGTGCTCATGCTCGGCATGCACGACGCAGTTATCCTGGATATTCGTCCACGAGCCGATATGAATCGCCGTGGGATCGCCTCGAAGCACGGCGTTAGGCCATACGCTGACATGGTCGCCCAGCTCCACGTTTCCGATCACCACACTTGCAGGATCGATGTAGACCGGCTCGGCTAGTTTAGGGTAATAGCTTCCAAAGCGTCTTATAGTGTCCGTCACGTCCGTCCACCCATCACCCCCGTTTTTTAGCGTAGATACAACACACGTATAGAAAGAAGGAAGCCACTTATCATATTTTTACTTTTCAGTACCTGCACATGCCCAGCCCGTGCTTCTCGAAGTACCGCTGATGGTACTCTTCCGCACGCCAGAACGTCGTTGCAGGCACGATTTCCGTTACGATTTTACGTTTGTATGTGCCTGAGTTCTGCAGTCGTTCCTTCGATAATCGCGCCGTTTTTTCTTGTTCCGGGATATGGTAGAAGATAACGGAGCGGTACTGGGTGCCGACATCAGGCCCCTGGCGGTTCAATACAGAGGGGTCGTGGATACGCCAGAAGACATTCAGCAGCTCGTCATATGAGACAACGGAAGGATCGTAGACGACTTCCACAACTTCCGCGTGGCCGGTCGTATCGGTACAGACATCCTTGTAGGTCGGGTTCTCGAACGTGCCGCCCATATACCCAACCGTCGTTTCAAGAACACCCTTCACGCAGCGAAAGTGGGATTCCACGCCCCAGAAGCAGCCTGCACCAAAGGTCGCTTTTTGCATCTTATCATCCTCCGTTCAACCCGGAACACTGATCATGAGATTTGTTCACGGTTAAACAATCACCCGATAACTAATTGTAGTACGGGACCGATATAAGTATAAACTCAATGTAAAGTTAAAAATATGAGAACAGTCTCCGGTCCTGCGCGTACGGTTCAATACCAGCGTTATCCCATCCATGCTCATCCTCGCGGAGATCTCAAAGTGTATATCCGCGGAAATCAAAGAGTTTTCTGAATAGGGGAGAGAGCTTCAGTCGAGGCATAGTTTCATCAAATAACTTATCTCGCTGTAGTTTTATCTCCTTTGTTCATTCCTAAAGTTAGAGAAGAACCATAAAAAGATTGGTGTTAAAACGATCTCACGGCTCCAGCAGCTCAAATCCTAATTGATCATCCAGCACCCGGCGTGCACTCGAATCAGCCAGTTCAAAGAGGACAACCTCAAGAATATGCCAGACCTTCACGCCGCGGCGCACACAACCCGTTACCGCTCTGTCATTCCGACCGCCGGCGATGTGCATGTGCAGCACGGGCTTACCATCTTTATCGGGGAAGATCGTGCCCACGCCTGCGATTTCGTGGACGTCGTCTAAGATGTGCTCCATCGGCGTGATGACTTCACTCCGGCCGTGCTCAGGCCCTACGACGAGCGTGCTGCCTTCGTCTGCGCCGCCAACTGCGATAACAGCAGCTGCGTTAATCGAGTGCTCGATAGCGAAGGCTTCGATCGTCTCATGCAGGACCTCTCCGTCTTCCAGGCGCAGGATAAAGGTGCGGCCCTGGTTTGCCTCAGAGTATTTCATTTGTCAGATAATCTATGAATACCGCTGATAGTTAAATATCTAGGACTAGAGCTTTCAAGCAGGGCTACAAGCGTTTACGAAGAAACCGGAAGTTGGAGATCCATAGAAGGTGAACCGAGCAGCTAACATTTCACCTTGTTTCTCTTCATCAATCAAGTTTACCATCATTAACAATATGCGCACCCTTAAAACCAATGTTCTCAAAGGACTTCAATATTCTTGGGCTAGCATTACGAGATGCTATGTAAATTTTGATTTTTTTATCTCCAATATTTCCAACTCTCGTCCAGATCCAATCATCTTCATCGGGCATACTGTACCTAAAATGAAAAGAGATGTTGCCTTTTCTAATGCAAATGACGAATAAGCCATATTCCACTTACACAAATCATGTGCCAAATCGGAAAAGTAGGCTTTTGAATTCAATTCGGCTTTTAGATCGTCCGGCAAATAACCAATCATCCACGGTCTTTTTTCATTAATCTTATTTTGCTGGAGGTTATATCCCATATCCGTCCAATCAAAAGTATCAAAATAATTATTTTCGTCCGTATAGTAAAGTTTATGAATTTTTTTGGCTGTATTTTGATTATCAGTTTCAAAAACAACATTGAGGCTGCCATGAGGCTTGATAAGTAAGTGTTCTGAATCAGCAGTCTTAGAACTTTTGTTAGTCAATAATGAATCAAATGAATACTTTACCTGCCTAACGTCTAAATTAAATTCATTTTCCCTATAAATCTCACTCACCAACAATTTTTCAAGTATAATATCATAGTTTAAAGAAATCCAAGTGAACCTCTCTCCCTTTGAGATTATGCTGTTCATGTTATCTACGACACTTTCCTTAAAATCGCCAATTTTGTTGAAATCATAGTGATATGCGATCATATTTTTTAATTCTAATTCTAAGACTACTGCTATACTATCTAGAATAGTTAATCCATCGTTCTTTATATATCTCTCATATTCTTCTATTACCTTAGTAATCATATTATTTAGTGATAGATAATCCTCTCTTATCTGCTGATAGTAACCCATTAATGCTTTGGATAAAAAAGCAATATTCCCCCATATATAATTCAAATCTAATCGAATGGCAATGTTGCCGTTACATAGCGCCGAAAGAATTGGAAATAGCTCTCCGTTATTATTAACTGTTTCTTCAATAATATCTTCCGTTGAAGGCATAGGCTCTTTAAGAGCTGCTTTTTGAAAACCCGCCCCTACTAGGCAAACTGGGGAATCCCCTGGAATGGTATCCTTCCAGTCCATAGAAGGTCCCATAATGGTATAGTGAACAGTCCTTGCATTTATATCTTTCGCTATTTATGCTGGCGTTGGATTTCATATCGATCGTTGTATCATAAAGCACCACGAAAGTGCGTGCATGTACCATCGGAATCTTGAAAACCTTTTTACAAATCTTTCCAAGCTTTCTCCTCCGAAGTGTTGCGTCTCTGATAGAAGAACAAATCGCAATGACTTTTCCCTTTCACCCAGTTTCATTCGCAAACACGAAAATCCTTCTTCGGGTCTCAGAAAAACGAAATCCGGCGCGCTCTACATCGGCAATCAATGTTTCCGCCGAACCCCGTGTCTTCTCAAATGACACCACGCCTCCGGGTTTGACGATCCGCCGAAGCTCGGTTAGTACGTCTTCCAGCCCACCGGCAATGTACCGCAGCCCGAAGAGGAACGCAAGGTCAATGCTCTGGTCTGGCAGCCCTGTATTGGCAGCATTTGCGAGCATCGGCGTTACGTTCTTTACACCCTCTGCCTCGATTTTCTCCTTCACACGCGCCACGGCAAGTGGATGCACATCCACGGCATATACAACGCCCTGGGGTCCAACGAGTTTTGCTGCAGGGATCGTAAAATACCCCGGGCCGCAACCGACTTCCAGCACCGTCTGACCCAGTTTCAGGCCGGCAGTCTGTAACAGTTTGTATGGATTTCTAAAATATGGCAGCAGTCGATTATCATGCATCAAAGCGATTATTCTGAACGAGAAATTCGACATATGACGATCCGAGTGCCCTGGTCTTTTGCGCATTTTCTTCTGCTTCTGTTCATCCATTAATTACCCAATACATAAATAGTAAAAAGTCACTACCAGTCGCTGAAGTTAAGCTTCAAGACGAGCTAAAAATAGCCTTTCAACTCTCGCGCTAACTCTTCTGGCCGTTCGAGCACAACCGTCTGCTGGAGCAACAGGGGCATGTACCACGAATCGATACTGAGGTAATTCGGTCGCGGGTTGGGTCGCGCAACAATCTGAAGTCCCGAGAGGAACCCGTCATTTCCCGTCTCCAGCTTCCCAGAATATACGATGAAATTGAATGCCGCAAAGCCCTGATCGTCATAATAGCGTAAAATAGCAGATAACCCGTCAGCCAGAGCTCTTACGTCCTGCGTTGTAAAATCTAGGAAGTTTGATTTTCTTATGCTAGCGCGCGCCTCACAGAAACCCGTCGGTGCAAATGGTGCGTACCAATAAATAGCGTTCTTTCTTACAATTTCTCGATCGGTGTTGACGTTCATCAGATCTATCCAGAAATTCGCATTTTCCGTATTCGCATACCGTTCCGAAGCGTCAATAAGCGTCCTGACTGATTCGAACGGATATTCTTGCATCGAAAGCTGCATGTGATAATGGACGAGACTTGCACCCGCGGGTGGCAGGTAATTGCCGCCGATCACGGGATACCGGAGTTTACCGTTTTTCTGATACGCCTTCTTTATACACTCCAGTGCGGCGGTGAGGAACCTGTACAGCAAATCCGGGGTGAACTCGTTGAGCGAGAGATAATGCACGTCCGGTGCCGTGATCACCGCTTCGAAATCCGTACGCGGGAAGAGATTGGGAAAGACACGGACGCCGTTAACCGTAATTGAGTGCTCATCCAGTTGGTCTGGCGAAAATTTCGCGGCGATCTGATCGAGTACAGGGTGGCAGAACGGGCACTTTTCCTTCGACTCTTCAACCATTGTCTTCAGCCACTTCTCATCACGAATGCTGTAAAACTCCGTCCACTTCTCCTTCAAATGCGGACAAATAATCGAAACCCTCCCCGTCAAAGGGTCCCAGCGATATTCCAGTTCGTAACTCACGGGCGTTCCGTCAGGTGTCAGAACCTCCACCGGTTTTGTTTCGCGTTTGAATTCGATGGGCATTTGGTTGATCCTCCCGATTTGGTTCGTATGGCAATAGCGATGCCATTTTCTTGAAATAAAAGACACTCGTCCTTTTATTTATATGTTTCGCTCATCCTCTGAAACGGATGGCCTGTGAACCGATAGGAAGCAATTTTTTAAACTTTTTATGCTTTTGATACAAACACAGAATACCGGGAGGAAAAGGGGGGGTCGAATTTATTCACCTCCCAAGACGAAAAATTATACCCCCCCTCTTTTTCCCTCGGTCAACCAGAGATTTAGGAATAGTGTGCAGATTCATATCTCGTCTGATTGTGCCTTCCGAGGTCGCCAACGCGGTCTTTGCGATTCGATTATAAGGAATTGATACGCCATTTATATGCGGGTGAATAAACTGAGTAGACGGTTTTACTGCTCAGATCGGGCAATGTTTTTATTCATTCACAATATAAGCGCTCATTCTAGAGTTAATACAATCCTCAGAGGAATACGAAATGCGGGTATTTGTACTGGGTTATGGACAGGCAGGAGGGCGAGTTGCGGATACGTTTGTAGAGCATGCGAAGAAGACCGGGCAGAAT
>JAFGHB010000036.1 GCA_016930255.1 Methanomicrobia archaeon
GATTATGAGCCATTTGATCTCCTCATTCGTCAGTTTTACCATGCCATTCGAAGGCATGGACTGACGAAATAATAACTGGACTCCACAACTCAAAATACCGATGAGTAAAGATTATTAGTACCGAAACGTGCTTTGTTACAACTCAAGATGTCGTGAATTTACGTTACGTTGGTTTGTCTGTTTGTTTTGCTCCTTCCTCCTTCATTTACCACATCGTCATATATCTCAAGGGTGTAGGCGGCGATTTTATCCCACGTGAAATACTTTTCCGCCCGTGTCCTCGCTCTTTCACCCATGTTCCGCGCTTCTTCCAGGTCTTCAAGCAGGGACAGTATCCCCCATGCGATATCTGCAGAATTATTACCATCGACATGAATGCCCGTTTGGTCAGGGCCTGCGGGGATTACAAAATCTCTAAATCCCATGACGCCTTTGGCACCGACTACAAGGGGCTTTCCCATCGCCATCCCTTCTAACGCAACAATCCCGAACGGCTCGTACACGGAAGGGGCGACAAAGATATCGCAAGCACCGTAATGCAATATCCGTTCTTCCTCGCTTACAAACTCATATTTGGTCTTAACCCGATCGCCAATGTTCAATATGCTTATTAGGTCGGAAATACTTCGTTCTAATTCCCCTTTCCCAAGTATTACTAGTTTCGCCTCGGGATGCTTGCTTATAACCGTAGGCATTCCTTTTATCAGGTTTATGACACCTTTTACTGAAGTCAACCTCCCAACAAAGAGTATCATTTTCTCTTCTGGGCGAATCCCATATTTGCTCCTCAATCCCATAATATCCTCGTTTGAAAGCTTATTTGGATTATATTTATCTGTATGAATGCCATTCCAGCAGACATTTATTTTATGAGCATCGAAGCCATGCCGTATGAGATCTTCTTGCATCGGATAACTTACCGTTATAATCCTATCAGCTATTTCCCCTGCGGTCTTCTCGATATGCGTAACCGTCGCTGAGCCACCATCGAGAGCACGACCCCATTCAGTGGAATGCACATGAAAGACGAAAGGGAGATTCGTCTCTCGCTTCGCCATGATCCCTGACATCGCACTCAGCCAGTCATGTGCACAGATTATATCAAATGTATATCCCTCTTTTCTTACCAGCTCGTTAGCAAATTTAGTCGCACTGAGGATGTTATATATCAGCACGTCGTTGAAGAATTTTATTCCCGTACCCCATTTTCTTAGGTCCTCGGTCATGCAGAGCGGAAGTATGCCGCCTCCCTCCACAAGCAGTGGTCTGTTAACATCAATGCCTTTTAAGGTCTCTCTCGTCTTTAACGTCCCGTCATTCAGAGTGAATACAGAGACATCATGTCCCAGCTTGACCATTGCAGGGCAAATATTCGCCGCATAGGTTCCCAGGCCGCCCACAATTCGCGGCGGATATTCCCAAACGAAAAAGCCGATTCTCATGTGTGATGCACTCTTTTTTCTCCAAGGTTTTATTTCAATCTAACTTTAACGCCCCTACGTTCGCCCTTACTCTTCGGTAAGAACTCTAACTTATCCTCCTGAGCAAGCCATCCAAGACCCATATACACGGTGCTCTGCGGTGCGTTGAACGCTTTGGCCACGTCGGATATGCTCAACTCCCCCTTTTCCTTCAGCAAATGCCATATCTCTCCTGCGATGTTTCCTATCTCTTTCCTATTATTTACCATGTTAAAATTATATGACGGAAAAGATAAGAATGTTTTGTTTTCACTCCAGATATTTGGTCAAAGTCCTCATGTCGCTTTTTGATATCGTGCGTCAATGTTTATACTGTGTGTGACTAATTCCTCACCCACATTTTCCCGTATCTTGCTCCTAAAATCACCTCGTGTCGTATACCCATTCGTGCGTCTCTTCCGCTTCCACTTGCGACATACCCGTCAGATACTCCTGCAGCTCAGTCAAAATCCAGATCTTTTAATATCAGCCCTTAAACGGGCATCAAAATCGTGGATAACTGATAATAACGTGACAAACGCATCATAAGGCTTTTTAAAGTGAGAAAAATAGCTGTGTACATCACCGGGTGCACCGCCAGACGTGAACATGTAATAGAGATGGTCGCTTATTCCCAGGTATCGCCATATTTTTAGCATTTCATCATCTTTTGACGCTTTTACATACGGCTCGAGCCATCTCAGATAATCATAACACGCCCACTGCATCGTATTCCCGATAAAGCACGACGTGTCTTTCTCCACATCAGCCCACGATGTCGTTTCTAAATCCCGCACATCTATTGTCCCTGTCGGCTGATACGTTTCTACGAGTTCAGAAGGGGTCGCAAATTTCATTTGGGCTGCCAATACCTGCTTAGGAAGATCCTGGAGGAAACTAAATACCCCTGTATCTGCCCATTGATGCTCGCCAAACGTCTCGTAATCTAAAAAGAGGGTTATACATTGCCCCGGTGTCGCATCGAGCCAGGCGGCATATTTAGAGGCCGTCAAAGGATATTCTGGCCAACTCTTAAGAGAAAATCTAAACCCTATATCATCCGTTAAGGTATAATCCCTGAGCAGCACTTTGAGATTTTTGCAGCCCACAGGCTCATAAACGTAATTTGGTGAGCGCCCATTCAATACCCGCTCCACACCCTCGGCGATGATCCCCCGGTACCCCATGGCCTCCACAAGCTTCGCTATTCGGTTGTTGTACAACAGCTCGGTGTTTTCAAAAAAAGTGGGTTCGTAGCCGATTACATCGCGCATTACTTCACGATGCATGCGTACTTGCTCGATAAACTCGTCCTCGTCCTCATAAAGACCCACTAGTGAATGATAATACGTTTGATCCAGGAACTCTACGCGTCCGCTCGCGGCAAGCTCTCTGAAATCTTCTACTAAATCCTTAAAACCGTATCGTTCGCACTGCTCGATGAACACGCCGGTAACGCTATACGCCACTTTAAAATCGTCGTATTCATCTATCAACCGTAATATGAGTTCATTTGTCGGTCGATAGCATTTTGCCGCTACTTTCTCAAATATTCCCCTATCTTTGAAATCGGAAAAGTAATGAGCGAAGAGGTCGGCACCCTTCACGCTTCCTTTGAACATCTGTTTCTGCCAGAAGAAGTCATCTCTTAATCGGTACGGCTGATGAACTTCAAAAATAAGGCAGATGCTCTTCTTTATCATTTCGTTCACATCATCCATAAGTACTCAATAAGCCCTCTTTTTAAATAAGACTTGTAGCATAAATAAATGCGTTGGCTTTCTGCTGTAACGTACACGCACAATTTTTCCGCTAATTATCCCCCTCGGTGGCTAGTGGTCTATTGATGTCACTGCCTTATATGTTACACCAACATAGGAACAATGAGGGCAATGATAGCGGATCGAATAAAACGATGAAATACGAAATAACGGAACTTGACATACCACTCGGACAGTTATCACCGGATGCCCACGAGTTGTTTCATCGTTTTTATACGGTTGAACGCTCAACGGGTAGCCAGAAAGTTCCTGAAGCGATGGAGCAGTGGGTGAAAGAGCGGTTTGGCTCTGTTGAGCGCATCGAGGCGCAACGGATCATCTCAATTAAAAACCGGTTTACGGGAGAGCATAGTTTGTTCAATCAGTTACGGAGCGATAGACCCATCGAGGCGAGATCTAAGATTCGATTAGAGGAATTAGAAGAGAAAGAGAACTGCCTTTTTTGTAATCCCGAAACCCAAACACCAGCAGATGTGTTCGGCAGGATAAGGGGGAAATATTGTATTACTGCAAGCAATATAGCAAAGTATGATGCGGTTCACAGTTTGATCATTTTCAAGGAGCACAATCCGTTGGTGATACGAAAGGACTGGATCGCGGATTACTTAAGCACCGGAGAGCGCTGGTTTGATGAGGTCTCTCACTACTACCGGGGTGAACGGGGACTCCAAAAGTTCTTCATGTGGAATTGTCTCTGGAAGAGCGGAGCTTCAATTATCCACGGGCATATGCAATTAAGTGCCTCTAAGGAGCGCTATGGTAAATTAGAAGCTTTAGATAAAGCTGCTGCCGATTATAACCGGAGATTTAACGCCGATTATTTCGAGGATTTATATACCGTTCATAAGACGTTAGGTCTTGCGAAAGAGAACAAAGGAGAAAAAATCCTGTGCTATTTGACGCCAATAAAGGAGAAGGAGATTTTTATTCTCAGCAAGGCGAAGAGAAGCGATGACATGGCGGATACAATTTACACGGTGTTGAAGAGCTATCTCGATATGGGGGTGCAGTCATACAACCTTGCGATCTTTCAGCTGCATGACGGGCATATCGTTCGGCTTGTCGATAGAGGTTCTTTAGCCGATAGAACTTCTGATTTCGGAGCAATGGAACTGTATTCGGCTTCTGTTATTTCTTCCGATCCCTTCAAGTTAGCACACGTTATATTCTCCTGATGTGTTTCACGGGCACACGGGCCCAGACAGGAGGGAGTCATGGTGTTAACGAACAAGGTCAAGAACGTCTACGTCATTGCGCAGAAATGCATCGACGTACCGCATGCCCGGTGGAATCGTCAATCCAGGATTAATTTTGGTTCTAATAAGCCTGCATCCCTCGCCGATGTGAACAGCATGGCCAAGCACCGAATTTGACTCGATAGAGGTGGGGCTCGCTCGGGTTGATTCTATTACAACTTTACGCCCCAAGATGCTGTCCGTAATACGCGTATGATCTCCTATTCGTGCTGCATCCATAATCGCGGACCGTTCTACGTTTACATACTCACCGAGTATGCAGAAATTATCGATGTTTGAATCAGCAATTTTGGAGTAATCGCCAATTCTCGTATGCCTTCCAATCAGAGCGGCCCCTTCGATGAATAACTTATTTTCTTTATAGTTATTGACAATCGCTTCCCTCCGCTTGATAGATTCCTCGCTGTAACCCTGGAGCCAAATGTTTCTATCCGGTGCAATTTTTGGTTCTAAAATTCGTATATCCAGTGCACCGTGAAGCACCTCATGCATAGCCTTAAGATATTTCTCTGGACTACCCACATCATACCATACGTTCAGTTCATACCCATAGACCGGATAGCCATGATCGACCAGGTAAGGAATGAAGTCGAATCCGAAATCGAGCCTCCTTCTCTCTTCAGTTATCCGTTTTATCTCCGCATTTTCAACGATTTGTCTGATTTCTGGTGAGAGGAGGTAGATGCCCGCATTGGCAAGCTTGCTCGGTGCTTTATCGGCTTTCGGCTTTTCGATAAATCGCTTAATCCGCATCGTATTATCTAACTCGGCAATGCCGTATTCCTCTACGTTATCCACCTTCGTCAGAGCGATGGTCATATATGCGCCCTTCTCTTCGTGCACTTTGATAAAGTCATTGAGCTCGAGGTTGAAGAGGTTATCTCCCTGAATCACAAGCACGGGATCACGAACGTCATAATAGCCCATGTTAAGCCGGTAAGAATCAGCGCTTCCAAAGTCATCCAAGTTAGGTTGGTGTTTAATATGCACCCGGGGTTCGATCATATACTTTGCTGAGAACCCAATCCCCTCTCCATACTGATCGAAGAGGTTGGTATAGTTGGTATAACCGCCCTCTCCAAAGATGAAGTTTCTTATACCCTGTTCCGCGAGTGTTGCCATTGAGAATTCGAGTAACGGTCTGTTCAAGAACCTGACGCAGGGCTTTGATATATAATATGTTAATGGCTTTAACCGCTTTGCCTGACCGCCGACTGGAATAAAGCACTTCAGTTTCGTTACATCCATAATCTAGTTAAGGTGAACTGAAGGTTTATTAGGCTTTCGAAATAGGTGGGTCGTGGTCCTTCTCATCGAGGAATAAAGCAGGTGTTGAAAGCCTAAACCACCTTTTCAACCGCAGCGACATAGTTTTCGATTTTATTTTGCCATGAGAAGCTCTCGGCTAACTGATACGCCTTCCTTTTTAATGCAAGGAGTTCATCATACGGCATGTCTCTCAAACCCATCAAGAAATCTTTCAAAGTATCGGTAACGTCCTCATCGCTCCTATTTAAAACTGGCAGCACATAGATTCCATCTTTCTCATCACCCTTACCCATCGATTTGAGTTCCACGCCCAATCCTGAAAGGTCACTCGTGACTGCGATGCACCCATTTGCCGCCGCTTCAATTGGTGTTAACCCAAACGGCTCGTATCTGCTTGGAAATATGCCAAGATCACACCCGTTCACAAAGTCAAAATAGCTCAGATACATTGGCATTCGGTCCGCGCTGAGATACGATGGTATGATCATCATTTTCACGTTATCCTCTTCCCTATTTCTCAGCCCCAACTGCCAGCACAGGTCCAAAATCGGGTCTTGCTCATAAGCATAATCATGCGTCGCAATCGGTGGGAATGTGTCCCGCGTTAACGCTTCGGGAATCTCGAACGCATTGCTCAAAATTTCTGCCATCGTCACATCTTTACTGAGCACCTCTCTTATGCTCTTATCAAGGAAGGCCTGGTCGTTCTGTACGACTGCCTGTGTCAACATCTCGATGAAATAGTCAGAAACTGGTTCGAGCGTGCTTCTAAGCCTCCGATACTGCGTTTTCGCCTTCAACACCGTTTCATTAAGCCCTTTTACCCGTGAGGGCACTAACATGAACGTGTAGACCTGCTTAGTAGCTTCAGTGCCTCGGAGTTCGTCATTCAACTTTGCTAACGCTCTGATATAAAGGTCAAATCCCTTGTTCACAAGCTCGTATCTCCCCGAGGTCATCACAATCAAACTATCCCGTTTTTCTATATCATAGTGTGGCGAGAGAACGACCCGCATAAATTCATGGATTATCTCCTTGTGCACCGCGTGTATTTTCCGAACATCGCCGAAGGCTCTTCCCGCGGGCATCCTTATGCCATTTGTCAGAATGATATCCGACGTTTTGCCGAGATAATATGCGGCTTCTTCTGCGATTGATTGGGATACTGAGGCGAAGAGGTCGCTATTTTCAGCCGCTGCGATTTCCGTGAAGTGTGTTGCCTGCACACCCCGTTCGTAGGCGCTTACGGTTGTTCCCTCAAGCCCTTTTGTCAACCCCGCTCGAACTTTCTTTGTGACATTAACGCCTGTTGCGCTATCCGCTCTTCCATGCGATGTTGCATGGGTAACGAAGATAGTGCGGTAGGGTAGGTCAAATACCTTTCTTCTGAAAATGACACCTGCCGATAGCCATTCATGCACGATGACTACCGTTTTTTTATCCGCATACAACGGGGTTTTCAAGAGCAACTCGATCAGATGGCCAGCCGCTTCAGACCACGTTATCGCTTCATCATAAAAATAATCACTGGTGTAGCTATCAATCCTGAAAAGCTCCCAGTTCCTCCTTTTGATGACATGACCTATCGAGTTGAGACCTGCAGGGTCATTTTGGGACACCCCTAAAACTGTTCTATTATAACTCTCATCAGATGCTGGCTTATTCATATACCCATGAGTATCTAACAGAATGCAGGGTACTCTTCTCCCCCCCTTCCAGCATCCATAATAGGCCTGAATACCTTCATTTAAAAGCGTTCTGAACACGTTGTCCACATCGATAGGTGGTGTCTTCTGCAGGAAATCGTGCGGTGAGGTCGCGTGGTTGTAAAGTCCAACCGCCAGATAGTTTGGGAATTTTTCCACCATCAAGTCCGCCTTTGAGGCAAGTACACCGTATATTCCACCTACCTTGTTACAAACCTCATTTGACACTTCTACCAGCAATATCTCGTTCGTTGTCATGTTTTCTGGTGAGTTAGCGATTTAACCATCCTTTTTAAACTATCACGCCCCTACTATTTATAAGTTGGGTCCCATTTTCCCATTTTGCTTCCAAAAGGTCGGGAAAAAGTGAGTGCTCGGGGGGTTAAAAGATGGAATCGTTGCGAATCGGCATGTTTTCATGGGAAAGCCTCCATTCGGTGAGGGTAGGGGGTATAGCACCGCACGTTTCCGAGCTTGCAGAGATTTTGGCAGCCAAAGGACACGAAGTGCATGTGTTCACGCGAGTTGGTGATAAAAGTGAGTACGACGAGATAAATGGCGTGCATTACCAGCGATGCCCACATGACCAATCGGGCGGTGTTGCTACGCAAATGGATCGTATGTGTGATGCAATGGTACATCGATTTGATGCCGTGCAGAAGTTATTTGGGAAATTCGATATTAGCCACGGCCACGATTGGCATCCCGTAATTGCATTGAACACTATCAAGAGAACCTATGGCGTACCCTATGTACTGACCTTCCACAGCACTGAATGGGGACGGAATGGTAATATGTTTGGATCGTGGTGGGAATTTCGTGAGATTTCGCACAGAGAATGGCTTGCGGGCTATGAATCGGCGGTGGTGATCGTTACCTCAGTGAATTTAAAGAACGAGCTGCAATTCCTTTATCAAATCCCCGAGTATAAACTGCATTTGATTCCTAATGGTCTCAATGCGGGTAAGATAAAACGGGCGATTGACCCGGGTACGATAAAAAAGCAGTATGGCATACACCCCTTAGCCCCCGTTGTACTGTTTATTGGCCGCATGAGCTATCAAAAAGGACCCGATCTCCTGGTTGAGGCAGTTCCAAAGGTGTTGGCAAGTCGATGGGACGTCAAGTTTGTCTTCATCGGCGAGGGGGAGCTGAGACGTTCCTGCGAGCATCGAATAGCTCAATTAGGCGTAAAACATGCGTGCCATTTTCTCGGGTACGCATCTGATGACGTAGCAGCCGATTGGATGAATGCGTGCGATCTTGTCTGTGTGCCGAGCCGTAACGAGCCGTTTTGCATCGTCGTCCTGGAAGCATGGGATGCCGATAAACCTATTGTCGGCACGGAAGCGGTTCACCTGATCTCTAATTTCACGACCGGCATCAAAGCGTACCTATCGCCCGATTCACTCGCATGGTGTATCAATTATGCGCTCGCCAATCCTGAGGCGGCGAAACGTATGGGCGAAAACGGCAAAAAGTTGATTACCAAGAAGTATAATTGGCATTGCATTGCAGATGAAGTCGTGGATGTGTATAAGCGAGTGGTGGAGTAAGCGGCGTCTTTGACTAGATAAAACCACCATTGGTCAATTATTTATGAAAGATACAAAGTTGAGAAAGGATGCACGAGAGATCTTTAATGCCTCTCTCAAAGCTGTAGACCCTGCTGTTGCAGTCAAGAAACAGGTAGGATTGGCCGGTGGGATTTTACGCGTTGGCGATCGGCGTTATGATCTCGATGAGTATGCCCATCTCTATGTGGCGGGGTGCGGCAAAGCCGCCGCTTCGATGGCGCACGCCCTGGAAGATCTCCTACAAGACCGGATAGATGGTGGCATTGTAAATGTCAAGTACGGGTATACAACGGATTTAAACTTCATCAAACTTAATGAGGCGGGCCATCCAATTCCCGATGAGGCTGGTGTGCGGGGAACGCGAGAGATCGTGACCTTGCTACACGGGCTCGGCGAGAACGATTTGGTGCTATTTGTAATTTCTGGCGGCGGGTCGGCGTTACTGCCGCTTCCGCAAGAGGGAATCAGTCTGGAGGAGAAGCAAGAAGTGACGAAGCTGCTTCTGGAGAGCGGTGCAAGCATAGACGAGATGAACGCGATACGAAAGCACATCTCCAGGGTAAAGGGCGGGCAATTGGCGAGAGCCGCGTATCCGGCAACCGTGATCTCGCTTCTGCTGTCCGACGTGGTTGGGGATCGCATGGACGTGATCGCGTCAGGACCAACCGTTCCTGACGAGTCCACCTTTGAAGAGTGTCGTGAAATACTCGAGAGATACAACTTGAAACTCCCGGAAGCCGTTTCGACTCTGCTGAAAAGGGGTCTGAACGGCGAGCTCGAAGAAACCCCAAAAGCGGGCGACCCCATTTTTGAGAAGACCTGTAATCTCATCATCGGCAGCAACATACTCGCACTGAACGCTGCGGCGCAAAAAGCCCAGGAGCTGGGGTATCATACGCTCATACTCTCTTCGGCGATCGAGGGAGAGACGAAAGAGGTCGCTAAGGTTCACGCGGCGATAGCAAAGGAGATCCACGCAACCGGGAATCCCATCAAAAAGCCTGCGTGTATCATCTCAGGCGGTGAGACGACGGTAACCATTAAGGGAACGGGCCTTGGCGGGCGGAATCAGGAATTTGTCCTTTCGAGTGCAATTGAAATCGCGGGAATGGATGGCACGGTCATACTCAGTTGCGGCACTGACGGCACCGACGGCCCGACTGATGCGGCTGGCGCTCTCGTCGATGGGTTCACTGTCCAAAGAGCCAAGAAACAAGGGATGCAACCGATCGAATATCTGCGAAATAACGACGCTTACTACTTCTTTGAGAAACTGGATGATCTTATTAAAACCGGGCCGACGAATACGAACGTGATGGATGTCAGGCTGGTGCTGTGTCGATGAGTCCTCCATCCCCGAGTCCTCCGCGATAGTGCTACAAGAGGCCGCTGAACGCGATTCTGAGACGATAGCATGAAGGTAACAAAAGCACCGACAGCAATTTAGCTCGACCCTTTTTCACGGTTTTTATCCAAAAAAGACCGCAGAAAAACGTTAAACGGGGGAAGCCGCGAGGCTTTAGAGATAAATTGCCTGTTGATACACGATTCTCAAAATCAGAGGGAGCCCCCATTTAAACCTGTAACACGCTAAATCTAGAATGTACCGAAAGATTTATAAGAACAAATGATTTTTTGGTTTTATATAAAAATGTCAATGAAGAAGGTTTTTAGCTGGTCAACTAAATATATACTGTTCCCATTGATACCGTTTCTGTTGGGGTCTTTAATGCGCTATTTTTATCAAGAACTCACTTTTTGGTCTATTTTGGATCCTTCTGATCTATCATTTTCAATGACTATAATATGTTTTTTGGCTGCTATTAGTGCAAGAAAACTGAGAGATGAAGATCTAGCTGATGGCTTATCAATTGTTTTCTTTGGACTAATGTTTACTTTTTTGGTTGCTTTCGTTTGTGTGGGTGCTGCTCATATGGAGATAGAGGAATCTCTTATGTCATCGATTGAAGATATAAACGATAAGCCTGAAAACTATATTAATATCAATCAAACTATATCTCATAATCTTCAGATAATTGAAAAAAGTGAGGCTAGATTATCTAAAATAACAAAATTTGAAGTTGTACTGAGTTGTATTACTATTCCTTCGATAATAATATTAAAAATAAGATATAAACTAGGGGAGTGATATACATGGATAAAGAATTTTATCGGTTTGATTTTTTTACTTTGAGTACTATGATGATAATTATTTTAGGTGTGTCAATTTTCCTTTTTACACAGGAATATCCAGAGGTTTTAAATTTCTTGCTTGCAATAATAGCCTTTCTTTTTGGAATCAGTACAATTTTATTGGGTAGAATTGTACAACGTACCCCAGCTACTTTATCAATAGGCTTTTTAGGATACCCCTCGTCAGGTAAGACTGTATTTTTGACCGTTTTATTTGACGAGCTGGGCACAAAGACTTTTGACAACATCTCTTTCAGCCCTTATGGTAGTGAAACAGTTGAAAAATATACGCAGGATTTAAATTTGCTCACATCAGGCCAATGGTTACCTCCAACGTCTCCGAAAGGAACATTTTTTTATCGTGCAAAAGCAGTTAGAGAGTACGGTTTTTTCAGAAAAAAGTTTAAAATAGAAATCGGCGATTATGCAGGAGAACATATTCACGAATTTGACGCAGATGATGATATGTGGCTCCAGAAAACTGATTATTTCAATTATGTGATTCAAAGTGATGCTATCCTTATTGCTATTGATGTTCAGCGACTTATTGATGGTACGGATGTGGAGATCCGTGAAATGGAAAATAACTTAATTGCGGCAATTCACATACTCCTCGAGAAAAAAGGAGTTTCTGCTGGATCCAAATTGCGAGCCCCCGTGGCTCTGACTTTTATGAAATACGACCTAATAAATGATTTGGCTTCTGCAGATCAAACAAAGATAATGGAGAAGGTAATAAGATTAGAAAAGGTCTGTGAGAATAGATGCCAAACTTTCAATATTTTTAATGTATCATCTGTAGGACATTTAAATGAATTAGGCAATCCACCGACGGATTTAAAACCAATTGGCGTAGTAAAACCCCTTCTTTGGATTTTAAAAAATAAATGAGTGCAATTTCTATCATGATTTTAAAATATTAAATATGCATAAACCGATAATACTCCGTCTTTGCGTTTAACAATTCTACACGAGAAGATTAGAATCTGATAACAGACTGTACTCAATCAATTTTCGTAAAGTTAGCTTTAGCTTACTGCAACGTTATTCATCACTCACCCAGCAGTTAACCTGATAGATAACGCTTACAGCGGCAACGCCACCTCTTTCCCGGTTTCCGCAGACAGATACCCGGCAATCTGTATCTCAAGCGCAGCGCGTCCGTCTTTCCCTGTGATCTTCGGCTCGCGATCCTCGATGATGCTCGCCACAAATTCGTCCACCGCGCTCTGGATGTCCACGCGCCACCAATCCTGTTCTTCCCTTCGTTCGTTATCTGAGATGGCAAAATCGTGATACGGCTTCTCGATAAGCGCGACTCCTTTCGTGCCCAGAATTTCGAATCGGACGTCAAGCCCTTTGGGATAGCCCGGTGGATTCGCCCAGCCCGCACTCAAAAGGGCAATGACCTCGTTCGCAAAGGTTATCAGCATGCAGCCGAGGTCATCGATCTCGATCGCTGCATCTAACCGCTTGCCGATATCCGCATACACGCGCTTCGCCTCCGAGCCCGTCAACCAGCGTAACGCATCAATCGCATGGATACCAATATCGCCAAACCCGCCAAAGCCCGCTCGTTCTGGATCGAAGAACCACGCGGTATCCACGCCTTTTATATACCTTGGGCTCTTCCCGTACTTCACTGCGTAGATGTACTGCAGCTCGCCCAGGTCGCCACCGTCTATCAGTTCCTTCGCGCGGATGAACGGGATCTGGAATCGCGGGTTGAAGGGCACCATCAGTTTTACGTGAGCTGAGGCAGCACAGCGGATAATCTCGTCTGCATCGCTCAACGTCAATGCGATCGGCTTGTCACAGAGCACATGCACACCCGCCTCCGCGGCCAGTTCGATCACGTCCTTATGGTCTGGTGGAGTCGTCCCAACGTAGATCGCATCTAACCCGTCGAAGAACTTATCCAGGGTCTCATAGTACGAACAGCCAATCGAATCGGCATCTTTCTTGGCGACTTCTTTATTCGCGCCAAGCGCCGCGATCTTTGTTATCCGAACGGTTTGAGTGCTCAAAAACGCCGGAACGTACCGGAGCACGTGCACGTGGTCATAACCCACAATACCAACGTTGAGTTTTTGCATTTTATTTATCACCTCACCTCATACTTTGACCGGCGCTCCCTTATCGATCGATTCCTCCGCCGCAAGCACGATTTTTAATATCTCGTATGCATCCTCTTTGGTGACGACCGGCTCTTCGTCACTCTCGATGCAGCGCAGAAACTCTCTCATTTCGTCATAAAAACTGCTCAAATCGGTGGACAGGAGCGGCCAATAGCGGGGGTATTCGAGTTTGTCCGTGACGAGGAGCATGGGATTCGTATTCTTATCACTGTATTCGATCCGTCCCCCGGTGCCAACGAGATCCAACGCGGAGTAAAACGGTCCGTAAGCCGCTGGAAACGCCCAGCTCACGTCAAAAAACGCGGTCTTTCCACCGTCCAGCCGTAACAAAACGGTCGCCAGATCACACGTCTTTCTCTCCTTTGCCTCGGTTCTGATCATCTTTCCCTGAGCGCATACCTCTTTTACCTCGCTTCCCAGGAACCAGGTTACCATCGAGACGCAGTGCACACCCAGGTCCAGCAGGACACCGCCGCTCTTCTCACTATCCCAATGCCAGGAATCTGGTGCAAAGGGCAGCCAGCTCCGTTCACACCGCCTGAAGTACATTGGCGTTCCAATCCGTCCAGAATCGATGGTCTCCTTTATTTTCTTCCACCGCCGATCAAATCGCCGTGTATGGGCGATGAATAAACCCTTATCACTCTTATCCGCGGCTCTGAACATCGCTTCCGCCTCTTTTAAATTTCGCGCCATTGGCTTCTCGCAGATAACGTGCTTGCCCGCCTCGAGCGCGGCGATGCTCAACGGCGCATGTTCGTGGGTTGGCACACACAGGTCGACGAGGTCAATCTCATCATCACTCAGCAGGTCATCCACACTGGTAAAGCATTTCGCCGCACCGAGCTCTTTACATGCACGCTCCGCACGCTCTGCAATGACATCACAGGTCGCCTGGATCTCGACACCACGCAGCGCCTTCCAGACGTGTGAATGCGCCAGATTATAAACGTTCCCATTGCCTACAATTGCAACTTTCATTACCGGTACCTGTTCATTCCATTACGGCTGGTTAGCTAGTAAATGGACTTCAAATAATCGCGTTCTTGCTCGAAGATCTCGGCCTGTCGCTCTATCTCTCTCTCCGCCTCATTTGTGTCCATATCCTTTGTATCATTGACATAGCTCGCAAATCGCCCCATCCAGAGTATCCGCAAAGCGTCAAGTATGTTGGTTCTCTCTTCCGCATTTCGCTTGTACGCAGCGGCCATATTGTAAACGATTCGTGCCCACAACTCAGGCCCGATATCTGCCGGCTCCTTCTGAGCCGCTTTTTCAAGCTCTTTAAAGACGTCATTAGCCATACTTGCCGATATGAGGGTCTCAAAGTCCTTGTACCCCTGTTTGAACATCTTGTCCACTTTGCCAATATCGACTGCTACAGGGGTGGGCTTTTGACCGTGATACTTGGCCTTCACCCTTCTTACCCTTCGGGGTATGTATTCATTCCTCCATACATCCTCATAATACATCATCAAGTCCAGCATCGAGCCCACAACCTCTCTGAACATCGGTGTCAAGTGCGTACCGGGATCGATGTACTTCGTGGTAGATTCGTGTAATTTCAGTCCGAGGAGCACCTCCTGAATGCCGACGTTCTCCGCCGCTGCAACGGTCGTCATAAAAATATCAATACCAAAGCGTGAGGGGAAAAGCGGGTGCTCTAAGAGCCTGCTGGAAAACTCGGCTGAGACACCAAAATCACCACCTATTGGCTGTCTTAGATGTACGCCGTAGAGAGCCCTCGTCAGGGGATACGCGAGGTTGTTGGTTATTATACCATCATACTTGTATCGAACATAATAGGGAACGACAAGATCTGCCGTCCCGTATATCGGCGGCTGCCCCAGGTGCTCTACCCACTGCGGACGGGCGCTCAGCAAGTCCCCATCCAGCAGTATTACCGTGTCAGCTTCAGCCTGCTTGGCGATCTCAAAGATTGTTCTGATGGCATTCCCCTTTCCCGACTCACCCATCAGCTCGGTGACTATTTTCGAGACGTTTCTCGGGAGTTCAAACAGTTCCGCAAGTTCCGCAGTCCGATCGGTGGAAAAGCCATTTGAGACGACCACGAGCCCTTTATAGTCTGATAAAAACTCCATAAGACCCGTAGCTGCCACGTTCATTACGTGCACTATCGTGGTGTCCACATTTTTCGCTGATATTCCTATTACTACATCCACCGGCTTTATCTTCTCTATCTTCTCCAATATTACGGACGTTAACAATTTTACTTTACACCCCTTTCGGAAGCTAATCGTGCTCCAGCTTTTAGATATTATTTACTATACAAATAGTATAAAAAACTTCCCTCGCAAAAAGCAGTGAAAAAAACCAATTCAAGCGGAAGAGACCAATCTATACCTCTCTTATGGAACACCATCATCTCATGTTCGTCATAGTTCATAACCCGTTCTCCACGCTTCTTCTAATTGCTCCCACCAAACGTATCTCGCACTGATGAACCTCAAAAGCCAGACATGTGCTCTTCGTTATCATTTCCGTCTGTGCTCTGATTATCTACTCCCCGAACTGTATCCACCACCGCCCGTTGAAGGAGTTATCGCAAAAATTGAAGAATCCGATTCTCATATTGATTGGTTTTACCAAGTTTGCTTATTTATATACGTCATCGTTGTCGTGAGCCTCCGGATGATGTTATACGGATATCACGCGTAAGGAATGGAGGAATGGTACGATGCTTTTTAAAGAGAAAGCGAGAATAGTAATCGATGGCGGGAGATAACGTCCTGATTGGAACAGTAAGGTTAGAGTCTTTCTTGCTCTTCTTATTCGCGTTTATTCTCACCTTGATCGTTGGCAATGTAGCATACGTTTTAATGCGGCGGCTGCTCGACGGGAGGCTTTCCCGGCGTAATTCCAAGTTGCTGGCACGAGCAACGCACTATGCCGTTCTTTTCGGCGGGATCTATTTAGGCATACACCACGTGCTCGGTCAAGATTTAACCGCATTTGCCGCCTCGCTGGGCGTCTTCAGCATTGCAATTGCCTTCTCTTCCCAGCAAATCATACAGAATCTCATCGCGGGATTATTGATTGCAATCGAAAGACCCATTCAGCTCGAGGAATGGATCGAAGTCGGGGGCGCGCCAGAAACAGGCGTCTGCAAAGTGAAGGACATTACGTTGACGACGACGGTGTTACGGAATACAAACGGTCGGCTGATTTACCTGCCAAACGCCGTATTGTTATCTTCCAGAGTCATTAACTACACCAAATCAGGCTTCGTAGAACTTCCCGTACAGTTAACGATCCCCTATGGCTCGGATCTGGGAGTGATTAAACGAATCGTCTTAGAAGTTGCTGATAAAAATGCGTGGATACTGCCGAATGTCCCTATCGCGGAGAAATCGATTATGACGCAACTCTTAGAAATGCCCCGATTTAAACGATTCTTTGAGCCCGATTTTAATGTAAAAATGTTCGAACCGAAGATCCTGATTGCTGATATCTCGGGCTCTAACATCACACTTAGCATTCGAATCTGGATACGGGAGGTCAATAAAAAGGACGAAATTGTGTCGGAATTTTTGGATGCCGTGTTGACGCGATTGAAAGAGGAGATTATTAACCCTTTTACGTTGGAATCGGAGCAGAGAGGCGATGAGAAATCTTGACGTACCAGAACCAACATAAATAGCTGTGCGATGGCTAAAAATACCACAAATGGAGCTACCAAAACAATCGGAGCGTTGATCGCATCGAGCCGCTATATCGTGCTGCTGGTCTTACTGGGGCTGGCAGTGCATCTTGTTCTACCACAGCTCACCTCGCTTGAACATTCGCTCCAGGTCATTAAGTCCTTGGTCCTTTGGGCCGTTGCGTTGGCCGTTGTGGCTCAGGTGTTGAGCTACCTGGGGAGTGGCTATCTGTTGCGAGAGATTGTTGCTATCACCCATCAGCGGTTCTCCCTCGTGAAAGGGATTATGATTACCCTTGCATCGTCCAGTGTTGGCGTGGTCGCTGGGGGTATGGTGGGCACTGCGGCCGCCACCTATCGCTGGATGCGCAGTAAGGGTGTTAGCTCAGAAGGTGCCACATTGGCGGGGATACTTCCCCTCCTGTTCAACAACGTGATACTAATCTTAGCTGCGATTTTTGGTCTGATTCACTTGCTGATCGTGCACCAGCTTTCACGTATCCAATCGATCAGCTTCTCCCTGATCGTGCTGCTGCTGGGTGCCGGCCTTTGCGGAGCACTGTGGGGCGTTCGTCATCGTTCAGAATCCACTGCACTGGCGGTTCGCGTGGCCAGCCGCTGGGCTAGGATTCGCCGCAAGCCGTATACAGCAACCGAGACCGAAGATGCAATGGCCCGCCTCTTTAGTGCATGGGATGCACTGCACCGTGGTGGATGGCACGGCCCGGCACTGGGCGCAGCGCTCAACACAGGCTTCGACATGCTAACACTCTATTTCCTCTTCTTCGCCGCTGCGGTTCCTATCGGTCCGGGTGCACTGCTGGCAGGTTATGGATTGCCGTTACTTTTTGGCAAGATAGCGTTTCTGCTGCCAGGCGGGCTTGGCGTGCCCGCGCCCGTCGTCGTTGTTGTTATTCTGACTTACCGCCTGCTCTCCTTCTGGCTGCCAACACTGCTTGGCTTTCCGATTGCGGCTTATTTACAGCACACTGAAAAGGATCACGAACCTCCCAGGCGCATTAGGTGATGCCGGAGCATCAATACGCGACATAACGATTCGAAGTTTGATGATAAAAGCGCCACGAGAGAAAATACGCTATTGCGACAGCTGCAACGCCACCTACTAACCAGAGGAGACTAAACAAGCTGCAAATGTGCATTGATAAGAAGTTAAAGTTTGGAAGCTATTCTTAAGTAATGCCGGATATGGAACTGCGATTCAAGCAAGATTGGCCTATCTGGGTGGTATCGAGTATCACCTTAGCAAACGGAGTGTTGAGCATCGTCTCTATACTTGCCGTACGGTTTCAAGAGCATCCACAACTCTTTCACATTCTTCTGCCGTTCGGACTTCATCAGTTGAGTCGCTCATTGACCTTAATTTTTGGGTTTATGCTCGTTTATCTCTCAGTACATCTATTCCATCGCAAGCAAGTTGCCTGGTGGCTTGCCACGATACTGTTAGTCTTATTAACCGTGGCCCAGATCGGTCGAGGATATCTCGTTTATACCGGTTTAGCTCCTGCGGTGACCGCTGCGCTTTTGCTTTTTGTACGGAAACGATTTACGGTCAGAAGTGAGCCAACGAGCATTGTAAAGGGTCTGACTCTGGTGGTTATAAGCCTGTCACTCGCTCTCGCTTACGGTACCTTAGGCTTTTGGCTGCTCCACAAAAACGACTTTGGCATCGAGTTTCACTTAGTGGAGTCCTTCATTCGGACATTACGCGAATTCACCCTCGTGGGAAATAGCGACCTTATCGCTCAAACGCGCCATGCTCGTTGGTTTTTGAATTCGTTGCGGATTCTGGGAGTGTTGGCGTGGGGATTTGCAGCGTATAGTTTGTTCAGACCGGTTACCTATCGATTGAAAACGTGGCCTCACGAACG
Source organism: Methanomicrobia archaeon (assembly GCA_016930255.1). Taxonomy (NCBI): domain Archaea; kingdom Methanobacteriati; phylum Methanobacteriota; class Methanomicrobia; species Methanomicrobia archaeon. The sequence continues at coordinate 18,931 of JAFGHB010000036.1, forward strand.
GCTCGAAGCAAAAGGCATTTTGGAGAACTACGGACGTTCTTCACTGGATTTCTTCAAGCTGTGGCCGGATAAGGCATACTACTTCTCAGAAGATCGCACGTGTGTCATTGCCTACCGAGTTTCGCTGGGCGTCGCGCTCTGTTTGGGTGATCCAGTTGGTCCACCTGAGAAAATAGAGCAAACACTTCGGTCATTTCTCCAATTTTGTTCGAATAATGGCTGGCGTGTTGCCTTTCAGCATATTCTCCCCGATCTGCTTGAACTGTATCGCCAACTCGGATTCGATATTATAAAGATTGGTGAGGAAGCGATAGTCGACCTTGAACATTTTGTTAGTATTACGTCGAATAATAGAGAGTTCAGACAGACGGAGCGAAAAATGGAGAGAACGGGGTACAAAACAGCCTGGTACATACCTCCCCATCCGCTCAACGTTGTAAATGAGGCGGAAAGCGTGTCTCGCGAGTGGCTTTCACTGCCCGGGAGGCACGAACGTGGTTTTACCCTCGGCCAATTCGACCGCACGTATATAAATCAAACGCCCCTTTTTGCGGTACTTGACCAAGCGAACCACATACTTGCGTTCGTTAACGAAATCCCCACCTATCGAAAGGGCGAGGCAACTGCTGATCTGATGCGTCATCGCACAGAAATACCAAACGGAGCGATGGCTTATCTCTTTTTAAAACTACTCACTAGCTTGAAAGAGCGGGGTTCGCTTAAGTTCAACTTTGGGTTGGCCCCGCTTGCTGGAGTTGGTGAAGACCCGGGTTCAGGCCTCGAGGAGCATGCGGTGCATCTCCTTTTTGAGTACCTTAACAGATTTTTCTCGTTTAAGGGGCTGCGGGATTATAAAGATAAATTCGAACCAACCTGGGAGGATCGCTTTCTTGCCTACCAGGGTGGTCCACTCGGACTTTTAAAGGCAACTATCGCACTGATTAAAGTCACCGAAGGCTGGAGAATTATGGGTAAACAGGACGCTAACCTTTCGGATATTATCAAACGTTAGATACAGTTAGGATTTACGCACTCGAACCGAGCGTGTATCGAGGATGAGCTAGATAAGCTCGAATTGCCTCGCGAATGAAGCATGACTTTGCACCATACCAACTGATGCCGGTTTGTAGCCGATGTGCCTCCAACCGGAGAAACGCTCGCAGCGCCATGAGCAGATGGCTATTAAGCTCCGCAGCTTTCCTCACCTGGGCTTGTTCAATGCCGCAGCACTGCTTGATGCCCCGGTGGTAGACTTCTATCCCCCAGCCCCGCGCTTCCAGGCCCTCCCGGGTTGCTTCCGTGATACAGCTCAGCTGAATCGTATTGATGAACCTTTTACGGGGTTGTGGAACTAAGATTTACTATTACGTTTAATCCACTCCCAGGCTTCCCAGAGATCCTTTGCATAGAAATCGGGTCCGGGCTTCCGCTTATTCTCGTTCTGATCCCGGTCAAGCAAGATGACCGACATGCCAATTTGTTTGGGCCCTGGAACATCTCGATCGAAATTGTCACCAATGTACACGGCCTCTGCAGGGTGGACATTTAAGAGATCGCAGATAACAGCGAAAAGTCGAGGGTCTGGTTTTTTGAAGCCCAACTCGGTCGATACAAGCATGTGATCGAAGAACTGGTTGAGCGCCAGAATTCGCGCTTCTTCCCAGCAATACACCTTCTGTGCATCGGAGACGACCGCAAGGAAATAGCCATCGCGCTTCATTTCCCGTAAAACGGGAAGTGTACTGGGGAAGAGCTGAAATCGTTCGCGGCTGAGCAGCCGTTGCAGTTTGCAGCAGGATTCTGCGAGAAACGGGCAATACATGCCCTCTTTGCTGAGGATATTCTGAAACACCTGCTCGAGATCGATATCGGGGTAGCGCTCACCACTGTCTCTGAGGAGGCGCTCTTTCTCGAGCTCATACGCGGACTTCAATTTCTCCGCATCGATGGTGCCGCCGTAATACTGGAGGTAGAGCGCAAGGTTATGAAATATCTCGTCCTTGCCCTCATCGGTCTTAATATCCACCAGCGTGCCGTAGCAATCAAAGATTACAGCCCGTATTTGAGACATTGCTTCGCCTCCACTATCAGTCTTTTCCGATATGGCTCATCCAGCCACGTGTTTCGTGCTATCCTTAATAAGCCCAGCGACATATAAAGGGGTAGTTTACGCGTTATCATATAAAAAAACTGCTCATCTCGATACCGAACCGCGTACTCCCACAAAAAATGACCGATATACGGTTCCGCAGCGAGACCATCGCCAGTACGCCACATAAAGTGATGCTTCAATTCGGCTGCGAGGAACCCTAAATCCAAGCAGCGGTCCGCTTCTTTCATCTTATCCAGATCGATACCGATCACCTCGCCGTGGTGGAAGAAGAAGTTCGTCGGGGTTGCATCGCCATGGACGGTTACCGTTCGATCGTTAAATATATCGCTCTCACCCCACCATCTCGCTGCGTAGTTCTCGATATCATGTTGCTCCGATGAGTGCAGAGGTCCCTGACGCAACGAGTGCAATAACTTCCGTTGATACTGTTGAGCTAGCTTAGGCGAGACCTGCCGCCGTGTCTCACTCCTCTGATGGAGTTGGACAAAGAACCCGGCCAGACAGCTTAACTTCTCGAACAGGCGCTGTGACTGCCCTTCATAAATGGCTTTAGCGAGATAATGATCAAGGACTTTACCGGGCGCCATCTCCGTCACGAGCAGGGCTGCAAGATCCTTATTCTTACCCAATGGCGCAACGATACGATACGTACCACTCTGCATGCCGAAGTCTTCTCGTACGTGTTTTAGATTGAAATACCCCTTCTCTGCCCGTCGCCAGGCTTCTTCTCGGGTGATGGACTCGGACTCGAAGAACTTTCCCACTACCTTAATCTTTTTCGTCCGTTCACGGAAGAGATAGACCGGCCTTTCATCAGAAAGCCGTTTCATCTCTATTCGCCCGTAAGGGGGCGGCGCAAGTTGGGGGAATATCTCTCGCTCCAGATAGAGATAAATTGCCTTTTTATCATACATTAGCCTTTTCGTTATAGTTGTATTTGGTTGGCGTTAAACAAAAGATAGAATTGAATATCTAAAAAATTTTGGCTCTACTCTAAATAAGCTGAAGTACTCGGGAGGAGGGAGATAACGTACTATGGCCACACTCACGACACGTCTTCTCAGCATCAGAGCGGGCCGCTCATAAAGAAAGGAGTTTTGAACGTGTGGTTATTTTACCTGCACCTCACTAAAGGCGTGGGGGCGAAAGCAGGAAGGCGAAATCGTATAAAACCACAACAAATGCGAAAGATTTAAGTTGTTCAAGAGATGATGGTTGAAACAAAGTACATGAGCTACACGAAAGGGCAAGCCAAAATAAAGGTTAAGGGACTCATTGAGCGATTCCGGGATAATATTGATGTTTATAAGCGATCGACGTATAACGAGACGCAGGTACGACATGAATTTATTGATCCGTTCTTTGAAGTACTGGGCTGGGACGTGAACAATGCACAAGGCTATGCCGAGCAGTACAAGGAGGTTATTCACGAGGATACGATAAAAGTGGGTCTTTCAACAAGAGCGCCGGATTACAGCTTCAGGATTGGCGGCCAACGGAAGTTCTTTGTTGAAGCGAAGAAGCCGGCAGTGAACATAAAAGCGGATGTTAGCCCGTCATATCAGTTGCGGCGGTATGCATGGAGTGCGAAACTACCATTGTCGATTTTAACGGATTTCGAGGAGTTATCGGTCTTTGACTGTCGAATCAAGCCTAAACCAACGGACAAACCAGACATTGCGAGAATTAAGTACATTACCTTTGGCGAATATCTCGATAGATTTGATGAGATCTATGACATCTTTTCGAAAGAGGCGATACTTAAAGGCAGTTTTGATCGGTACGCAGAATCAACGAAAGGGAAGAAGGGCACTGCGGAAGTCGATACCGAATTTTTAAAGGAGATCGAGAGCTGGCGCGAGTTGCTGGCTAAGAACATCGCGCTTCGCAATCCTGACGTGACGATTTACGAGTTGAACTATGCAGTGCAGAAGATTATCGACCGGATCATCTTCCTGCGGATTTGCGAGGATCGAGGAATCGAGCCGTACGGGCAGTTGCAGACGAAAGCGGAATCCGGCGAGGTTTATAAGCACCTGTTAAACCACTTTAAACTCGCAGAGTCCAAATACAACAGCGGCATATTTGATTTCGAAGCGGATAAGATAACAGCCGCGTTGCAAATCGATGATAAGGTCTTGAAAACGATTATCCAGCATCTGTATTATCCGGAGTCACCGTATGAATTTTCAGTGCTCGGTGTGGAAATACTGGGAAATGTGTACGAGCAGTTTTTGGGTAAAGTCATCAGGCTGACCGCGGGCCATCAGGCGAAGGTGGAGACGAAGCCGGAGGTGAAAAAGGCGGGTGGCGTGTATTACACGCCTCAGTATATCGTCGAGTATATCGTCAATAACACGGTGGGTAAACTGATAGCGGGAAAGACACCGGACGAGATTGCGGAACTAAAGATTCTTGACCCTGCGTGCGGCTCTGGGAGTTTTCTTATCGGTGCGTACACGCTCTTGCTGAAATATCATCTGGACTGGTACACTAGTCACCAGCCGAAGAAGCACAAGGAGGCGGTATTTCAGGTTCGCGAGAACGAGTGGTATTTGACAACAGCAGAGAAGAAGCGGATTCTGCTGAACAACATCTTCGGCGTGGATATTGACCAGCAGGCGGTGGAAGTGACGAAATTGAGTTTGCAGTTGAAGTTGCTCGAACACGAAAGCAGAGAGAGCATCGACCAGCAGGTGAAATTAGGGCTTGAAGGCGTGTTGCCCATGACGATAATATCAAGTGCGGGAATTCGTTAATTGGCTCCGATTTCTATGAGACGCAGCAGACAACGCTCTTCAACGAGGATGAGATGCGGCGCATCAATGTCTTCGATTGGTATGATGACGAGAAAGGGTTTGGGAGGATTATGAAACGCGGCGGGTTCGATTGCGTTATTGGAAATCCGCCTTGGGTGGATATCAAAGGAATGGACCCGGAGCTTGTTGGTTACTACTTCCGAGGATACTCTACAACTCAGAATCGGATGAACATTTATGCAACCTTCATTCAAAAGAGCTTAGAGATTTTATCTGAAGGCGGACTGTTTGGATTTATCACTCCGAACTCCTATCTAACGCAGAGTTCGTACACTAAGTTAAGAAACTTGATTCTGGAGAACACTTGGATTCAGAAACTTGTTCGTTTACCAGACAACGTCTTCGCAAATGTTAAAGCAGAGACTGCAATCGTCATTTTGGAGAAAAACGGCACTGGACTGACGAGTATCCTTTTGTACAATAGGGCAGACGAAATCTCCGAAATTTCCGAACAGACTTGTGCAAATAAAAAAATGTTTTCGCAAAAAACCTGGCTTAATTCACCCGCATTCATCTTTAACATTTTCATTACAGAAAATATCGGGCAGCTTTTGCGAAAGATTGAAAGTGCGAGTCTACCCCTTCAGCAGTTCTGTGATTTTTCCCTTGGCTTAACACCTTACGACAAATACAAGGGACACACTCAACAACAAATCAAGAGTCGTGTTTTCCATTCTGATTATAAAAAAGATGAGACATTGTTAAGTAAACCAAAAAAGGTTACACATCGATGTATTCGTTTTTATGAGTCCTCTTTTCTTTCTTTTTCTGTAAAGGAGGATTA
>JAFGHB010000037.1 GCA_016930255.1 Methanomicrobia archaeon
GATCAGGTCATCGGACTGAAAACAACAGAGTTATTCCCGAAGAAGGGGGGAGAAGCGATAAATGCAGTCATTGACACCGGTGAGCCCATAGACCACGCTGAAATGAAGTTAGGGAAGAATGTGGATGGCGAGAAGGTAGAGATGCCAATTCTGGCGTCCTGTCGCCCGATTTACGATGCCAAAGGGGAGATAATCGGTGCGGTTCCTGCGTTTACCGAAATCACCGAACTCAAAGAGAAGGAGAACGTTTTCACGCAGATATTCAAGAATATCCCGCTTCCCATGCATTTGATCTACGTGGACAAAGAGTATCGAGTGCAGTATGTGAGCGAAGAACTAGCGAAGTACAGAGGCTTTGAGAGTGTGGATCAGGTCATCGGACTGAAAACAACAGACCTATTCCCAGGAAGAGGTGGGAAAGCGATAAATGCCGTTATTGATACCGGTAACCCAATCGACCACGCCGAGATGGTCTTAGGGAAGAAAGTTGATGGAGAAGAGATAAAGATGCCAATTCTGTCATCCTGCCGTCCGATTCACGATGCCAAAGGGGAGATAATCGGTGCGGTCCCTGCGTTTACTGAGATCACGGAGCAGAAAGAGAAGGAAGAAGCTATCCGACAACAGCAAGAATACTTACAGAGGAATACCGTGAAGATCAACGAGGCCATGTCAGAAATCGCGAGCGGCAACATTGAAATAACATTGGAGAAGGAGAAGAGCGACGAAATTGGCGAAATCATTGACAACGTTCACGCCGTTGCGGAATCGGTGAAAGGGTTAGTAGCAGAGGCAAAACTGCTTACAGATGCGGCAGCAGAAGGGCAATTGGATATGAGAGGAGATGTAGAGAAGTTCAAGGGCGCCTTCGCTGAAATTATCCGGGGTATCAATGATACACTCGACGTCGTTGTTGAGCCGATCAAAGAAGTAGAAGCAGTCATGCAGCGTGTGGCGGTGAATGATTTCACGACGAAAGTTGAAGGCGATTATAAAGGTGAGTTCGGGAAACTGGCGAAAAGTGTAAACAAGACGCTCGTTGGAAATGTGCATCTCCAAGACGCGTTTAATAAACTTGCAGAGGGCGATCTAAGGGATCTTGAAATGTTTAAGCAATACGGTAAATTATCAGAGAACGACAGATTATCTCCGGCTTTCATAACGATGATGGAAACCATCAAAAATCTAGTGACCGAAGTACAGCAGCGTAGCAGTGATGCTATGGTAGGAAAGCTAGATATTCGTAGTGATGCGGGTAATTTCAAGGGTGCGTATAGAGACGTTATCGGAAGTATTAACGAGATGCTGGATGCAGTTGTCAACCCCGTTAATGAGTTAGAGACACTCTTGAATCAAATAGCCCGCGGTGACCTCAGTGTGGTGATGGAAGGGGACTACAAAGGGGAGTTCGAAGCGCTAAAGAACGATCTCAATCTTGCCACGGAGAGTCTATCAGATTTACTTGTAGAGCTGCAAAACACAGTAGAGCACGTCACGTCGATAAGTAAAGAGTCAGCATCCTCCGTGGAGCAGGTTAATTCAGGTATGCAGCAGATCTCGTCAGCAGCGCAACAAATAGCACGGGGCGCGCAAGAGACATCGAACACTGTCAACGAATCGGCAATGGAGATTAAAGAGACGAATGCAGTGTTAGAACAGATGCAAGCTCATGCAGACGAATCCAATAAATTTGCCGTGGAGTGTGCAGAAAACGCACGAGAGATGAATGCAACAGCTAAGAAATCAGCGGAAGGAATGCAGGAAATCCAGGCTGCTATCGCTAGTACTGTAAATGTCGTAACGAACCTAGGCGGTTCAATAGAGCAAATAGGAAAAACGACTGATATGATTGAGAGCATTGCAGACCAGACGAATCTGCTTGCTTTGAATGCAGCGATAGAAGCTGCGCGTGCCGGAGAACATGGGCGCGGATTTGCGGTCGTTGCCGAGGAAGTGCGAAAACTTGCGGAAAACTCGAAAAAGTCCACCGCAGAGATCGAAACAATGATAAAGGGATTGCATGCAGAAATGGATAAGGTCATGAAAGCCACAGACAGTGTCACACAGCGTGCCGAGATAGGTCGTAAGGATCTCGAGAAGGTGGTAGAGAGTGTAGAGCAAACCGCAGCCATGATCGAGGACATCAAGAACAGGATGGGAGAAATTAGCGAAGGTGCAAGAAAAGGAGCAGAAAGCATTGTAAAGGTGTCAACTGGTGTGGACGAGATTGCCAGTTCTGCAGAAGAGAGCGCATCGTCGTCAGAAGAAAGTTCATCCGCAGTAGAAGAGCAAACCGCAGCCATAGAACAGCTCAGCAGCGGTATCCAGAAACTTTCAGAGATCACAGATCAAGCGACACAGATGATTGCAAAGTTTAAACTAAAGGAGAGATAAGGAGGTTTCCAACCTCTTTCTCCCTTAGTTGCAGGAGGTATGAATGAGAAAATGGTGATGGAGGGAACAGGAATAGGAAAAGAGAACGATGAAGTAAAGGCAAAAGTAGAAGGAGGCGGCGCAAATCAGCAACAGTTGGTGGTCTTCAAGCTAGGTGGTGAGGAATTCGGCGTTGACATCATGCAAGTGCGTGAGATAATACGCAAAGAAGCCCTTACCGTAGTTCCAAACGCTCCTGAATTCGTTAAAGGCGTGATCAATCTCAGAGGACAAATAACGACGATCATAGACCTTAGGAAGCGGTTAGGATTGCCAGAAAAGGAAGGCCAGGTGGATGAGCAGCAAGAACGAGTCATCGTGGTTGAATTGGGTAAAAATACGGTTGGGATGGCTGTGGATGCCGTAACAGAGGTGACGTATCTCGCAGAAACCGACGTAGATGAGGTGCCTCCATTGGTAAAAGAGAATATGAGGACCGAGTATCTCAAAGGTGTGGGAAAACTGCCGAACAGACTGCTCATCTTGATAGACCTGAAACGCGTGCTGTACGGGGAGGAACTGAACTCACGGCAACCTGCGTAGCAAGTTAAACGTGCATCCTGATTCGTTCAAAAACAATTCAGGAGGATGAAAAGAAAATGCAGTTCTCTCTGCCGGGTGATGATACCTGGAGTGAAGGAAAGCTGATGCTCGAAAACGGGAGCTTATGCTTCTGCAGCAACGAACAATCAAAACGATCCCTCCTCCCTTCTCCGTTATCGAAAAAAGGCAAGAATGGAGGGTTCACTATTCCTATACGCAGTATAAGAGACGTAATACGAGATAAGGGCGGTATCTTAACCATAAAACATACCGGCAATGCGAAATTACGCGCAGAAGAACCGGGATCGCAATCAGACCTGCTCCTCTCAACGCAGCTCTCCGCTGATGAGCGAGTACTGAACGATGTGGAGCGAGAGTTAATACTCAGGATGGATGCATACAAGTTCAATGTTTACTTTACACATGCAGGCGAAGGCGGTGTGCTCTCGATGGAAAAGAACGTAGAGCTTGAGAAAGGGCTATTGAAGATCAACAACGAAGCGTTATGGATAATCGGACGAGACAGCCATAAGCGAGTAGCATGGGATGATATAGCAAACGTAGAGCAGAAGAAACGGAGCAGGTATAAGGGCGTTGAATATGGTGCAATATCCATCGACTACTTTGACAAGGAAAGCGTAAACAACGAGATGATATCCACTATCGTCATTACCAGAGGCTCCACTATGGATGTCTTAAAACGGCATGCCTTGGAACTGCTGGATGCATATAAAGTTGATGAAGAACTTTCAGAGATAGAGAATCAGTTGCTGTCCATGATGTATGCCGGTGCTTTAGACCTTTCCCCTGCGGGACTCGCACCCACGGCTGAAGCCTTTGGGTTGAGTGAAGACACGCTGACGACTCATTTGGAACACCTGAGTGACCTGAAAATATTTAATCGGACGAGTCAAACCCTGAGTAAAAAGGGTATTAAGTACGTGATTGACCTGTCGAAAAATGGTACGTTCGGGGGTTAGTTAGATAAAGTGGTAGATACGTGAACGAAGATGAATCCCCCACCCAAGATCGACCGAAGAGAGATAGGAGGTTAGATAGAAAGAGAAATGGCAAAAATATTGGTAGTTGACGATGCCGCATTCATGCGGATGATGTTAAAGAATATTTTGAGTGCGAACGGACACGAAGTCATTGGAGAGGCGGAAAATGGAATACAATCGATGGAGAAATACGAACAGCTGAAGCCAGAACTTATAACGATGGACGTTGTCATGCCGCAAATGGACGGTATCGAAGCGACAAAGGAGATTATGCGGAATCATCCTGAAGCGAAAGTAGTAATGTGCACCGCAGTGGGACAACAGGCGAAGGTGCTGGAAGCAATGAAAGCAGGCGCAAAGGGCTACATAGTAAAGCCGTTCCAGGCTCCTAACGTCTTGGAGGAATTAAAAAAAGTGTTGAGTGCGTGATCAACCTTCTTTAGAGAACGTGAAGCGTTTACGGAAGAGACACAGCATGATAGATGCGGAGAGGGAACTAGGATACGGAAAAAGAACGATAAAGGTGCTTGTGGTGGATGACTCTGCATTTATGCGCATCTTGGTTTCTGACATGCTCAACACGGATCCTGAAATTGAAGTGGTGAGCGTAGCGAGGAACGGTGAAGAAGGTGTGAGAAGAGTAAAAGAGCTTTCTCCGGACGTGGTAACGATGGACGTTGAGATGCCCAAGATGAATGGCATTGAGGCGGTAAAACACATCATGAAAGAAAAGCCGACCCCGGTCGTGATGTTGAGCGGTATCACGAAGCAAAATGCAGACGTTACATTGGAAGCATTGGCTCAAGGCGCTTTCGATTTCGTTACAAAGCCTTCTGGCACCCTATCTCTGGACGTAGAGAAAGTGAAGGATGAAATTATAGCAAAGATAAAAGCTGCGTATTCATACAACGGAAAAACAGGTACTGGCATGAACCGACGTCACGTTATGGCACAAACACCCGATTATACCTACGCTCATGCACATACGCCCGCAAACGAGGGTAGAATAAGCAAAAAAGTAGTTGTTATCGGCTCTTCTACCGGGGGTCCAAAAGCACTTGCCGAGATCTTTTCCGCGCTTCCACAAGGCATCCCAGCCGGCATGCTCGTGGTTCAACACATGCCGCCGTATTTCACCAAATCACTTGCAGAACGGCTGGATAAATGCTCTGGTGTGCACGTAAAGGAGGGCGAAGTCGGGGATATGATAACTAATGGCTCAGCACTCGTTGCTCCGGGGGATCATCATATGACCATAAATACGGGGAAGATACGCCTTAATCAAGAACCGCCGGTGAACGCCATCAGACCCTCGGTTGATGTCACCATGATGTCCATTGCCAAAACGTACGGTTACAACACCATTGGCGTCCTCCTCACCGGTATGGGGAATGACGGTGCAGCGGGAATGAAAGCGATCAAAGAGCAAGGTGGTAAAACGATAGCCTGTGATGAGAAGACTTCTGTAATCTTCGGTATGCCAAAAGAGGCGATTAAGCTCGGATGCGTGGATAAGATCGTGCCGCTGCAGGAAATCGCGGCTGAAATCATGAGGTGTGTGGTAAATTGAGTTACTGCAATGGAGGGATACGGTGAGTGAGATGAGTACTGACACTGATATCGATCTTTCGCAATACCTGAACGTGTTCTTGGAAGAGACGAAAGAGCACCTGCAGGTGTTTACGCAGGCTATGATAGATCTCGAAGACGCAGATGCTGACCGTGCTGCCGAAGTGCTAAATGAGGCTTTTCGTGCTGCGCACACGATAAAAGGTATGTCGGCCTCGATGGGGTTCGGGACCATGGAGCATTTATGCCACTCGACAGAGGATTTGATGGACAAACTCAGGAGTGGCAGTCGCAGCGTAACGCCGGAAATAATTGACGTGCTCTTGGACTGCTCTACAAAATTAGAGGCATTAACCAGCAGCATCGAAGAGAACGGAAACGATGCCATTGATATCTCTGCAGTACTAACAGAACTCACAAGTCTTCTCGAGAAAAAGGAAATAGGTACGGAAAAAAGGATCAAAGAGAAGCAAGGAAAGGCGAAAAAAGGGCAGGGGAAAAAGAAAAAAGCGGATAACGATGAAGATACAGCTCAGCGTACCCGAACAACATACACGATAACCGTTTCGCTGGACAAGAGTTGCGAATTTAAAGGGGCAAGAGGATTCTTAGCGTTAAATAACCTCGCAGCACTGGGAGAGATTGTTAATACGATTCCATCACAGGAGGATATAGAAAGCGATAATTTTGACTCGGACTTTACGGTTCTTTTTGCAGCGGAGGCAAATAAGGAAGACGTAAAGAAAGTTCTCATGTCAGTTGGAGATGTCGAAAAAGTAGTGATAAGCGAAGAGAAGGAAGAAGGAGACTCCGAAACGGGAGTACAGTGTACGGAAAAGGCGGAGCCGGGACCAAAAAAGGTAAAGAGCAAAGATAACGGTAAAGAAAAAGAAGAGGCAGCAAAAAGCGTTCGTATGAGCATTGAGAAGCTGGATACGGTCGTTAATCTCGTGGGTGAGCTTGTAATAAACAAGAGCAGACTCATCCAGATAGGTAGAGAACACGAAATAGAAGAACTGATTAGCACGATGGCGGTCGTTGAACGAACAATAAGTGACTTGCAATACGAGGTGACACAGATGAGAATGATCCCGGTGGAGCACGTGTTTAACCGATTTCCTAAGCTTGTTCGTGACCTTTACAGGGCCCAGGGGAAAGAAATTGAATTTATAGTTGAAGGAAGGGAGATAGAGCTTGATAGAATCGTTTTGGATGAAATCGTCGATCCAATAGTTCACCTCTTAAGAAACGCCGTGGATCATGGGATCGGACTGCCGGAAGAACGGGAGCGGCTGGGTAAAAGTAGAAAAGGGAGGATAAGACTTGTTGCTCAGCGTGAAACGGGACATGTAGCGATAAGTGTGGAAGACGACGGAAAGGGTATGGACGCAAACACGCTGCGGGAAAAGGCGGTTAAAAAAGGTCTCATTTCTGTTGAAGAAGCTTCTAAACTTTCAGATGAGGACGCGTTTAAGCTCATTTTTATGTCCGGATTCAGCACGGCGGAGAAGACGACGGAGATTTCCGGGCGTGGCGTGGGCATGGGTGTGGTGAAGACGAAGGTGGAAGAACTGGGTGGTCTGGTAGAAATTCAATCCACGAGTGATATGGGAACGAGAATAATGTTGAAGTTACCGCTTACCACCGCCATCATTCAAGCACTGCTTGTTAAGGTCTATAATAAGACGTATGCCATCCCGTTATCAAACGTGAGGGAGATCATAAGTGTGCCACCGGATAGTATAAAAACGATACATGGAACAAGGGTAACCACAATCCGTGGTTCCATACTGCCACTTCTCCTGCTGCACTATCTGTTTGGGCTCTCCGATGCTGCCACTGCTACCAATAGCAATCATAACGATAAACTCGTTGTGGTCGTGGTAGAACGAAGCGAAGGTCGGATAGGCTTAGTGGTAGACGCTGCTCTCGAACAGCAGGAGATAGTGGTAAAGCCACCCGATGAACGTATGCAGGGTGTTACGGGGCTCGGTGGCTTCACCATTCTGGGCGATGGGAGCGTCATCCCGATACTTGACATTACCACCTTATCGTTGGCTTGATTGAGATAGAGGACGAAAAACCGAATGGACGAGATAGCGTGAGGGGGAAATGAAATGATCGAGAATAGGGATGGGAAAGAGAAGTTTTGGGATTCCGAGCTTGAGTTAGATCCGTTTAGGAAGGACGCACTCAATGAACTGGGTAACATCGCCTCGTGTCATGCAGTGACTGCTCTGGCAGAGATGACCGGAATGACAATAAATATCGCAGTGCCAAGTGTGGATATAGTCTCAATAACGGATACAGAGAAACTATTGGAACTGGAGAAGATAGTAGCGGGGAATTTTATTCGGCTTGAAGGTGGCTTCTCCGGCTATTTACAAGTTCTGTTCCCGGAGAGAAGCGCGTTGCGTCTCGTGGATGTCCTCATGTGCAGGGGGTCCGGAGAGACGAAAAGTATAGAAACAGAAATGGAAGAATCGGCGTTGATGGAAACGGGTAATATACTCGCTTCTGCGTTTTGCAGTGCCATTGCAGACTTTTTTCAGTTCTCTATGTTGCCGTCACCACCCTCCTTTGCTCTTGATATGATGGGTGCAATGATAGAAAGTGCTATCATAGCAGTGGCACAAGCGCATGAAACTGAGCATGTAGTTCTCTTCAAATGTGATTTTGAAGAAGAAGAAAACGGGCTCTATGGCTATATCTTGCTCTTCCCCAATGCGGAGAGTCTAAACAACATACTATCTATGCTTGAGGCAACAGTAGCGGCGGTATAAACAGAACAAAGGAGATAATAAGGAGAAAGAATAATGGAAGAAAACGGGGATTTTGGAGAGTTAGAGTTAAATCATTTTCAAAAGGATGCACTCAGTGAGCTTGGTAACATAGCTTCGGCACATGCTGTCACTTCTCTGGCTGAGATGACGGGGATGATCATAGATATGGAAGTACCAAGTGTGGACGTGGTGCCCCTAACGGATATGAAACACCAGATAGAAACCGAGAGGATAGGGGCGGGGATTTTAATCGGGCTTGAGGGCAGTTTCTCTGGTCATATGCAGATCCTTTTCCCAAAACAGAGTGCCTTGACACTTACTGATCTCCTGATGGGGAGGATGCCTGGAGAAACGATGAATATAGTCTCAGAAATGGAGGAATCGGCGTTGAAGGAGATAGGTAATATACTTGCCTCTTCGTTCTGTGATGCCATAGCGGACTTTCTTCAGTTTTCGCTGTTGCCCTCACCGCCCTCTTTCACGTTTGATCTGATTGATGTCGTGGTGGGGAACGCAGTAGCAGCCGTCGTAGCGGGATCTCAAAAAGATGAGCGTACCATCTTGTTCAAATGTGATTTCAAAGATGAAAACGAGAACGGACTCCGAGGATATATCATGCTCTTCCCGCAAAAAGAAAGTCTCAAAAACATACTCGCTATGCTTGAGGCAAAAGTGACATACAGGGGATAGAAATGGTTATAGAACGCTCGCAGTCCGAATCAGGAGATAAGGGAGAGCGATATTACGCAGGTATAGGAGAAATGAAAGTAGCTCATAATCCCAGCGCACTAATAATAATGGGGCTCGGTTCGTGCATAGGGCTTACGTTTCACGATAAATATGCGAGAGTTGGAGGAATAGCACATATAATGCTTCCTGATAGTAAGGGCTCTACGGTAAAGAGCTGCAAGTATGCAGACCTGGCTATTCCGTTACTGCTGAATGAGATGTTAAAGCATGATGCGAGGAAAGGGAGGATAGTAGCGAAGATCGCCGGTGGTGCATCCATGTTTGCAGCAATGGATACGTTGCAAATAGGGAAAAAGAACACAGAAATAGTTAAAAAAGCGCTCAAAGACGAAGGGATACGGCTTGTTGCTGAAGATACTGGTGGGACCTGTGGGAGAACCATTACACTGGATACACATACGGGCGATTTGAGTGTGAAGACAAAGGATACAATAAAAAAAATCTGACGTCTTCACACTCAAATATGTCTTGATTACTTGAGTTACAGAACAATTGGTCAATTCTCTGATTTCCGACGTCTAGTCTAATTCACATCATCTGTTTCTTATAGATCCGCTCTCGTGTATTTACGCACAGAAATTGATCTCTCACAGCTCCGGGCATTGTTTCGGTTCTGCCCAGGATCAAGTAACCGCCCACGTTTAAAGCGTTGTAAAAGGTGAGGAGTAATCTGCTTTGGAAATCCTTCTCAAAGTAGATCATGACATTTCTGCAGAAGATAATATCGAAGTGCGAGAACTTCTTGCCTGAAATAAGGTCATGTTGATTGAACCGCACGAGATGCTTTACTTTGTCTTTTATGTGATATTTGCCATTCCCGTCAGAATCAAAGTATTTTGGTATCTGGTACTTATTTATATTCTTCAGTGCCTGAGCATCGTAAACTCCGGCCCTGGCAGCTTTTAGTGCGTTCTCGTCAATGTCCGTAGCATGTATCGAAACAAGATAGTCATTCAGCTCTAAACCGAGCTTTTCGTGTAAGATGATGCCTATCGTATACGGTTCTTCACCGATGGAACACCCGGCACTCCAGATCCGTAATATCTTACTTTTACGATTCCTCTTATCGGAGAGCACTTGAGGTAAAACTTCGTTCCTGAAGGCATTAAAGGTCTCAGAATCCCTGAAAAATTCGGTGACGTTTATGGTTATGTCATTAAGAAGGGCTTTGTATTCATCAGGGTTTTTTTCTAAAAACTTGGTGTAGTCATCATAAGAAGTTCCAAAGCCTTTTGATTTCATCCTCACATCTATTCTTCTTTTTAAGTAGTTATCCTTGTAACTACTGCAATCCACACCCGTTCTATCCCATATCTTCTTCTTTAGCGTATTAAAAGCTAGTTCGTTGTTCACTACCATAGTCTCCACCCTGTACAGAGTACAAAACCTGCTATAGAGGATAAGAAGTTGAAATTGGTATAAAAACCTATTGAAAGTCGCAATATTTTTTACGACTATTGATAAAAATTTATAGTATAGTTTTTTATTACTCTGAATAACCATTTATAGCAGCTTTATGGAGCAATAGAATATTTATATCGGTTATTTTTCTTTAAAAGACCGCCAGATTTATATATTTCCATTTTAAAGCGGTATTAGAGGATAAAACGTAAAAATTACAATGCAGAACGGGGGATTAAGAAGGAATTGGGATAGGAACGAGGTGGCAAAAAGAGTGGCCGTACTCTCAGCGCTAACGATTGTTTTAGCATCCGCAGGTTTCACCTCACTAGCACTCGGAGGAGATACGGACACCCCTGCGGATATTGAACTGGACGGTGTAGATCCTGATTTAGTCACAGATGTGTGGAGTGCAAGTCTGGATTTTGCCGAAGACGTAGCTCAAAGGATAAATATCTCAGAGGAGGGATTTGGAGGGGAAAAAGCGATTGATGATTTAATCATGTTGATGCAAGTAACACTAGGGTTTACTTCGGAAGTACTAGGAATAATCCACGATAACGAGACGGTAACGGAAACGGGAACAGCTACGGCGACGGATACCGAGACAGATACAGAAAACGAGACGGAAGCGAATTTAACGCGTAATGAAACGGGTTTCATACCTAATGAGCGGTTAGAGGAAGCGTTTGAATATCTGCGGTTTTTACAAAGTGATAATCCCTGTGAAGCGGCAATAAATAAAATGGATACGATTGGAGCACGGGGCTACTAAGGGTAAATGTAATAGGGAGCGATACAAATCCCTGTCGCCTTCGGATGGGTCATACAGAATACAGAATCGGATGAAGATTTCTCTCTCTACTGCTCTGCTCGTTTTAAGAAAAGCTCGAAGATAGAAAGAAGCTTCATGTTATCCCTGCCGTCTTTTTTATTTTACCGATATCCTTATAATTTAAGGCGACCGGCTAGTCGATAGTACCAAGGTGCAGAGAGCATAAACGAAGGGGCCGTGTGGTAGCGGACTATCCCAGTGGGCTTCGGACCCGCTGACCTGGGTTCAAATCCCAGCGGCTCCGTAAAACCCCCCCTCTTAAAGAACCTAGTAGCTCGAAGAGACTTTAAGTAAGCATGGCACTTGCGATCGGGTTTCAGGTTCAGGGAAGCCAACACAGGAGGGAAGGTCTTTTAAAAAGAGGGATCGTTCACGAACCGCCCACCCCGCATTCCTTTTTATTTACTACAAGTAATTTATTAGAATATCACTCATAAAGAGAGAGGGTAGATAAAGATAAGACAAGGAGGTAACCGTAGAGATGGAATATATATACGCTGCATTGCTCTTGCATAACTCCGATAAGGAGATCACAGAGGACGGAATAACCGCGATACTGGAGGCTGCAGGTGTAAAGGCAGATAAGGGGAGAGTGAAAGCACTGATATCCGCGCTGAGTGGCGTGGACATAGAGGAAGCAATGGCGCAGGCACAGCCAGCTTATGCTCCTGTCGCAGTGGCGGCACCAGCAGCGGCTCCAGCGGCACAGGCAGCGGCTCCAGCTCCTGAAGCAGCAGAGGCGGGGAAGGAAGAGACGACCGAGGAAGAAAAAGAGGAA
Organism: Methanomicrobia archaeon; assembly: GCA_016930255.1. Taxonomy (NCBI): domain Archaea; kingdom Methanobacteriati; phylum Methanobacteriota; class Methanomicrobia; species Methanomicrobia archaeon. Next base: position 12,094 of record JAFGHB010000037.1, read on the forward strand.
GCAGAAGAAAAGGGTATGGAAGGGCTATCAGCACTATTCGGCTAAAAAGCCTTTCCTCAATCTTTCTTTTTAAAGAAGACTTTACCAAAACGAAACGCGGGAACAATTTTTAAGTTCCTAAAACTCGCTTTCTTTAGGAAGGAACTTATGCTCCGGTAGTGTAGCTCGGCCAATCATCTCGGCCTTTCGAGCCAAGGACTCGGGTTCAAATCCCGACCGGAGCATCATTTTTTCTCATTTTAACTATTTATAGAGTTTTTTACAAAAATTTAATTAATAAGAGGCCTTTATCTACTGGTAAATTCCCACTAAAGTCCCACTTACACAATCCGCCTCAGTACAGCCAGATCGCTGGTATCCAACCGGAATAATTCTCCCCGTTGACCTCCATGAACGGTATTCGTGATCGTTTGTTTTAGTGGTGCTCGTGTAGTAAGGATGTTATTAAGCAATAATCACGCACGGTACGCAGAAGAGTTTTTAACCATATTCGCCTTAAGAAAAGATAGAGATTACAATGCTCATGCTCAGGGTGCGATTCCACGGCAGGGGTGGTCAGGGTGCGAAAGTTGCCAGCAGGGTACTGGGGACTGCGGCATTTCTGGAAGGCTATTATGCCCAGGACTTTCCTTTGTATGGTGCCGAACGGAGAGGTGCGCCGATTGCCGCATTCACCCGCATAGCTGACGAGCCCATCATGGAGCGCGGTGTGATATCAGAGCCTGATGTCGTGATAGTGATGGACAAAACCCTCTTGCGCGATCATCAGGCAAAACCCCTATCGGGATTGAAAAAGGGCGGCGTCATTTTCATAAACACTCCGCAAAGTCCGGAGGAAGCGAGGGCTGAGTATACGATTGCCGGACAGATTATTACCCTGGATCTTACCAAAATTTGCCTCGATATACTACAAAGGACCGTCATAAGCTCGCTCGCAGGTGCTGTTGCCGCCAAGATCGTTGGTCTCAGTGAGGCTTCTTTGAAGGCCGCGGTGGAGAAGGTGATCTCGGAGATCGTGACAGACAGCGTTATTTTAGAGAAGAACATAGAAGCAGCTCTGTACTGCTTTCATGCGATCCCAGCAGTAGAGCTAAAAACTACGGAGGCCGTTCAAATGGAGAGCCGTGTTTTTACTATGCCGTTCGAACCTGCTGCGATCTCCAGTCCTGCCCTCAACACTACGGGCACGACTGTTTTGCGAAAGACTGGCAACTGGCGAGTATTTAGACCAGTCTGGGATTATGATGCCTGTAACAAGTGTCAGATCTGCGTCGCCCGTTGTCCGGAAGGGTGCATTTTGGTAAATGAAGAGGGCTTTCCCTATGTTGACTACGAGAACTGTAAGGGCTGTTTGATCTGTGTTGAGGAATGTCCCGCAAAGACCTTAGGGAAGGAACGGGAGGTTCACGCAAAGGCTGATTCCGAGGAGGTGATTGGATAAGCTAATGAAGAAAGAGATGCTCACGGGGAATGCTGCGGCTGCATGGGGCGTGAGATTAGCCGAAGTGGATTACATTCCGGCCTTTCCGGTAACACCGCAGACAGAGATAATCGAGACACTGGCACGCTGGATAGCTGATGGGGATATGGCCAGCAGGTTCGTTACCATGGACTCAGAGCATTCCATGATTACAGCGGCGGGAGCTGCTTCTGCGACCGGGGTGAGGGCGTTTACCGCTACATCGAGTCAAGGGCTTCTGTACGGGTTTGAAATGCTCTATGCGGTGGCTGGTTGGCGCGTCCCTCTCGTGATGGTCAATGTATCGAGAGGATTGTCCGCGCCGATTACGCTTGAAACTGATCATAACGATGTACTCGCAGCGAGAGATTCAGGATTTTTGCAGATCCACTGTGAGACCTGCCAGGAGGTTCTCGATTCGATCCTGATGGCGTACCGATTGGTAGAGGACGAGCGGGTGCTTCTTCCGATTATTGTGAATATGGATGGGTTTTATCTTTCGTTTACCCGAGAACCCGTAGAGGTGCCGAACCTGGAGAGGGTCAGGAACTTTCTGCCGCCTTACCAGCCAAAACATGCGTTCTTCAAGGCAAGTCAACCAATGGCCCAAAGCGTGACAGCCCTCGGTGGATCACTGTATTCTTATTTCAAATACCAGATGCATCTGGGAAGTCAAAAGGCGCTGGAGGTCTACAAGGAGGTCTGTGTGGAATTTGAAAAGGAGTTCGGTCGGCACTATGACACCATCGAAGGCTATATGCTGGACGATGCCGACTATGTGCTCGTTATGACCAACTCATTTTCCACTCTCGGAAAGGCTGCGGTGAAGCGAGCCCGAGCAAGAGGGATAAAGGCCGGACTTTTGAGGTTGCGGCTCTTGCGGCCATTTCCGGCGGAGAATATACAAAGAGCACTTACAGGGAAGCGTGCTGTAGCGGTTATAGACCAGAATATCAGCGTAGGCAAGGGCGGCATTCTGCATTCGGATGTTGCCAGCTGCCTGTGTAATGAGAAGCAGCGACCTCTTTTGTTCTCGTTCATTGGCGGACTTGGCGGTAAGAACATAAGCCCAGGAGAGTTCGAGTTCATCTTTACTGAACTGATTAAGGCAGTCGCGGGAGAAGCGGTGGAACCATCACAACTGCTCTATACAGAGGAGGAATGGCAGGAAATGGTGAGATTGAAACGCATAGCCGGAAAGGAGTGAAAAATATGGGAATAGAGCGAATCAAATCCATCAAAGACCTTCCGCCGGAAGAGAACGTATTTTCGGGCACGCCAGCGTGTGCGGGTTGCGGGGCGCTTTTGAGCTTGAGACTGACTCTGAAGGCGCTCGGTAGGAAAATCGTTATCGTCAATGCCGCAGGATGCTTTACCCTCCTTACCATCTACCCCTATACCCCGTTCGCGAATTCCTGGCTTTATACCGCTATGGCCTCTGCTCCTGCGGGTGCGCAAGGGGTACGGGATGCTTTGGACATCTTGCTAGAAAAAGGACGGCTCGACCCAGAAGAGGATTTGAAGGTGGTTGTGCTGACGGGCGATGGGGCTGCGTACGATATCGGTCTCGCATCCACATCCGGTGCTATCTACCGCAACCTCGACTTCTATTATCTCTGTTACGATAACGAGGCCTACGGCAATACCGGCTTCCAGCGGTCTGGTGCAACACCCTTCGGATCAGGGACGGGAACAACCCCGCCAGGAAGTGTAAGGCCAACAGGGACGGAGCTGCCAAAGAAAGATCTCTTTGAGATCTGGCGGAGCCACAAGCCACCCTATCTCGCCACCATCTCGCCAGCCTACCCTGTTGATTTGATCAACAAATTTAAGAAGGCAGAGCAGTACAAAGGACCAAAACTCTTTATAGCCCTTTCCCCCTGTCCTCCTGGCTGGGCAACCGACCCCTCGTACACGGTAAAACTGGCGAAATTGGCGGTTGGTACGGGAGTATGGGCATTGAAAGAGGCGGTTTATGGCGAGGTGAGCCATACAATCGTTCCAAAAAAATTCAAGCCGGTGGAGGAGTACCTGAAAGAACAGGGACGTTTCGCGCATCTCTTCAAGCCGGTAAGACAGGAAGAGACGCTGAAGAAGATGCAGGAGATGGTAGATGACTACTGGAAGAGACATCAGCTTCTTCTTTAGCCCCGCAACCATCGCCTTGGTTGGGGCATCGCCGACACCCGGAAAACCGTCTCATGTAATACTGGAAAGCCTGAAGCGAATCGGCTACCCGGGCGCGCTCTATCCGGTGAATCCGAAATATTCAGCTATCGATGGTCTGAAGTGCTATAGCTCACTAACGGAGATAAACCGTGATATTGACGTGGCCATATTTGCACTTCCTGCTCCCACGGTCATAGTGATAATGGAGCGTACCGATAATGTCAAGGGTGCCATCATTGTCAGTGCGGGTTTCAAGGAGACGGGAGCTGCAGGGACGAAGCTGGAGGCGGAGCTGAAAGAGATCGGTGAGCGGAAAGGGATACGGATCATCGGTCCAAACTGTATGGGCATTTACGATACGGTGTCCCAGGTCGATACCTTCTTCACACCTGAGGGGCGGGTGAGGAGACCGAAGCGAGGTGTACTCTCCATACTCACGCAGAGCGGGTCGTTTGCCGAATTGATCATGGATGAGATGGCATCAGAAGGTATTGGCGTTGCGCGGATTGTGAGTTACGGGAACCGAGTGGATGTGGGGGAGACTGACTGTCTGAATTTCTTGACGGATGACGCGGCAACGAAGGTTGTGGCTATATACATGGAATCGGTAGACGATGGACGACGGTTCGTCGAGGTTGCGTCACGCTGTACCAAGAAAAAACCGGTTGTGGCCGTGAAGGTGGGGAAACGAGAGGCGGGAATCCATGCTGCACGATCCCATACGGGCGCGATATCCGGGAGGTATGAGATCTACCGGGCCGCATTTAAGAAGGCGGGGATCGTAGAGGTGAATGGCTATGAAGGGCTCAAGGATGCCTGTAAGGTTCTGAACACGTATGACCTGGTCGAGGGAAACAGAGTTTTGATTGTAACGGACGGCGGGGGGGTCGGCGTGAGTATGGCAGACGCCTGTGAAGATTTTGGACTCACGGTGAGCGAACTTAGCGAAGAGACGAGAAAACGCCTGAGTGCGAAACTTCTCGGGTTCTCCGCTACGGGTAACCCTATCGACCTGACGGGTAGTGTTACCGATGAGGATTACGTCACCGCCCTTAAGGAGGGTTTGCAGGATGATTTTGATATCGTTATTATTACAGTACTCTGGGGGGCGCCTGAAATCACGGAGGAGTTGACAGATAGGCTCAAGGAGGTCAGAGATAGCTATAATAAACCGCTCCTCATCTGTACCCCCAACAGCGAGTTTACGCGGAGAATGGCACAGCGCTTCGAGGAGAATGGTATGCCCGTATTCTTTACGCCCGAAAGCGCAGCGAGGGCGGCAGCGGTATTAGCTAGCGGGCCATTGGCGGTAAGCTTAGCGAGGAAGAATGAAGAAAGAAGAAGCGCAAAAGCTCGTACGTAATGCGTTGGCCCAGGGAAGGCACGTGCTCCTTGAGCCGGAGGCGAAGGCGCTCGTATCGGCATGGGGCATTCAGGTGCCCACATCTGTCCGTATCAAAGGAGTAGATGATGTCGCAGAAGCGTTAAAGGCAGTTACTCCCCCGCTTGTGCTCAAAGTGGTCTCGCAAGACATCATTCATAAAAGAGACGTCGGTGGCGTGATAACAGGTATAGATGATCGTGAAGAATTGAGCAAAGCTTTACGGGAGATGAAGGGGACGCTTGCGGAAAAAGCCCCCGCGGCACGGCTAGAGGGATTCCTCTTAGAGGAGATGATCCCGGCGGGGATCGAGCTGATAATCGGCGGTGTGCGGGACCCGCAATTTGGTCCTGCGGTTATGTTCGGCACCGGCGGCTTTGCCGTGGAACTCGTGAAGGATGTGAGCTTTCGGCTTGCACCGCTGAGCAGAGCGGAGGTTTTTGCTATGATGAAGGAGGTAAAGAGCTACCCGCTCCTGACCGGATTCCGGGGTTCGAAGCCGGTCGACCTGGAGAAACTGGCTTCCACCGTACTGAAGCTGTCTGAGGTCTTACTGGAACTCGAAGCGATAAAAGAGCTAGAAATAAACCCACTTTTGGTCTGTGACGTGGGTGCGGTGGCGGTAGATGCGAGAGTGGTGCTGCAATGACCGTGACCGTCCAAAAGTGCAAAATTAACCTAACTGATGCAACCGGCGGAAAGCATATCAAGATATAAGGACGTAAGAGAAATAGATGCAAGCGGGGGAATGGAAGATGGAAGTTTTTAGATTTACGGATGATTTAGGGCCGGCCAAGATCATACATGTTTATGAGCCTTCGGTGGGACTCAAGGGAATCCTGGTGGTGGACAACGTCGCGAGAGGCCCGGCAATCGGTGGATTGCGGATGGGCCTTGAGGTGTGTACCGAAGAGTGCTTCCGGCTGGCGCGTGCGATGACGTTGAAGAACGCGGTTGCTGATTTGCCTCATGGCGGCGGCAAGTCGGTGATTTACGCTGATCCGAAGATGCCGAAAAAAGATAAGGAGCGGCTGATTCGTGCATTCGCCAGCTCGTTGCGAGAGATTCAGGAGTACATTTTCGGCCCAGACATGGGCACTGATGAGGTGTGTATGGCCTGGATAAAGGACGAGATCGGCCGTTCGGTAGGATTGCCCAAGGACTTCGGTGGGATCCCCCTCGACGAGGTTGGAGCGACGGCATGGGGCCTCGCGCATGCCACGGAAGTCGCCCTCGATTATTGCGATTTTGATATGGAAAGCGCGCGCGTCGTCGTCCAGGGCTTCGGTGCCGTGGGCAAACACGCTGCACGATTTCTCACGGAAAAGGGTGCCGTGCTGGTGGGTGCCGCGGATTCCCAGGGGACGATCTACAATTCTCAGGGGCTTGATGTTAACGCCTTGATCGAGCTGAAACAGGCGGGCAAGAGCGTGGCCGATTATACTGCTGGCACGAAGCTCGATCGGGACGCAGTGGTCGACCTCGAATGCGATATCTGGATCCCGGCAGCGCAACCTGACGTGATTGACGAGCGCAACGTAACCCGATTGAAGACCAAGCTGGTGGTTGAGGGTGCGAACATTCCTATCACCTGCGGTGCGGAACAATACCTGCACGAGAACGGTGTGCTAGTTCTCCCGGATTTCATCGCCAACGCGGGCGGCGTGATCTGCGCGGCCATGGAGTACCAGGGTGCGTCGCAGACGGCGGCATTCCATGCTATCGAGGAGAAGCTGCGTCGGAATACAAAGCAGATGCTGGAGGATGCTGTGAGAAAGGGGATACAGCCCCGGGAGGCAGCCAGGGGCATTGTCGTGCAGCGACTGAAGAAATGCATGGGCTATCGGCGTTGGTCGCTGTTCTCGTCTGCGCCCGGGTTCATGTAGTAAACATAACGGTTCGCAAAAAACGTCTTGATTCCTGTCCGGCACGGTGATGGTGGTGAAATAGTCAAATTAGAGCAAGAGAGAAGAGGGAGAAGAAACATCCTGCGGCTGAGTAGAATAAGGCAATATTGGGCTTTGCAGACTCCTGTAATGTTTTACTCTGTCGAATAGTTCATTATTGCCTTTGTAAGGTGTTGCGGAAATGAGTTTAACTGCAAGGGTTACGTTGTTGACTCTCTCATGCCTGAATTTTTTTTATCTAGTCGTTCAAAACAATTAAAGAATTCTTCTCTCAGTTTTTTTCGATATTTTTTTATCTCGTCAAGTTCATACATATCCGATCTTGGAGCATCTCTTGCATTCATTCGCTTTATTTTTTTAAATAGATTTTCGATCTCGGATACTTCCGAACGCTTTGTTTCACGAGGAGTAGCTTGATAAATTGCATCGATAGCGGCGTATTCTAATTCTTCAAAAGCGATATGACAATCAACTTCGATTGGTTTCATCTCTTTTAATTCTTTTTTGAAATCTTTTTGTGCTTTTTTCCAAAAGTCATTCTCCCCTTCCACTCCTCTTTGGAGAGAATAAAGACTGCCGGTCATACCGGGTTCCCACGAGCCGGTTTGCACATATGAAATTTCTTTGTCAGTTATTGTGCCTCTAAAGGTCGGTGGCTTTTTGTAGAAAAATAATCGAAAATTATCGGCGTCGTTCGCTGCTTTTTCACTACTTAAAGGTCTATAGAGGTAGTTTTGTATCAGTCTAATAGCACACAGACTATCACCGGCTGCCCTTGCAAAATTTGCAAATGGATCCTTAAGATACTTGCTCATTGACTGTATATCAAACCGGCTTTCCAACTAACTCCATAATTCTTTCTCCTCCTCAAGTTCTTGGAGTTCCTTTAAAGTAACCTCTTTTAACATCTTTATATTAGCGAAATAGAAATTTACACTGCAATTTCCAAGAGGACTAAGGATTTTAGGAATTCGCTCTAAATCCTCTGTAAATGCGACACGGACAGCATGGAATTCCTCCTGAGGAGTAATTATAATCCTATTGTATTGCCTGATGCCCTTTGCTGATCTTGGATCCAATGGTTCACGCCAGAGATAGCCAGTATAACCCTTGTCCTTTTTAACCTTAGCTAATGTTTTAGGCCAAACATCACGAACGTTTCTTTTTTTTAGCTTTTCTAATAGGGATTCTAATATTTTACCTGTAACCCTAGCCGCATTTATGAAGAGCGGTGAAATTGTGGCAATTGTGGCAGCATCTGATAAAATATCTGAGATATCTGTAATCCCTAGGGGTTCACATGACTCAATTACGGGGCTCGATATACCACTGTCACGATAAAGTAATGATATCATTTCGTCCTCGTGAGCAATGATTATATCTCTAAAAAGCGATTTATTCACAGTTGGAAGCGGCAAATTAGCAACGTCATTTATCCTCATATTGCACATACCCTCAATGTTACTAGCTCTCCTACAACATATAAACTTTCCCCTTTATGCCCAGTTATTGCCGCGCTGGGGGATCGGCGAAGGATTTTCTTTAGCCTGCGAAGGATTTACGTCTTGAAATTTTGATTCCCCTTAGGTTTCATGCCGTCCACCCCTCAGTTGTTTCTTATTTCTATAATCTTCCAATCCTTCTTTCAAATAAATTAACCTTTGTGATTCTCCATATAATTCGCTCGTTATCTGCCACATAACAGTATAAGAGAAATATGCAAATCTACTCCAATCTTCAAGATTATTAATCGGCACGTGATAAAATTGATTTGAGTCATCTAAAATTTTTTTAGTTGCATCCTTTAGCTTTTCTGGACTAAAATGAATCAAACCAACTCTTGCCCTATTTAAAATGTCAAAATCACTATAATATCCCTCTAAGTGAATCTTTTCTAATTTCACTCTTTCTGTTATATTGCCAAATGTGAAATAGCCTTGCTTTAGCTTCTCAGGATCTTTTAAATTACGGATATGTTCATACTTTAGTGTTAGTTCAATGCAATTATAGTGAGGTACTAAACTTTTAATACTTATCTTTCGTATCTTAGTTCATGTCTAAACCCGAACAGATCCCTATTCATCGATC
>JAFGHB010000038.1 GCA_016930255.1 Methanomicrobia archaeon
AGTTTGATTTGAAGCTTGTCTACACGTTGGTGAGCAACCAAGATGATTGGGATAGGTATGAAGGGTTGCAGTGGTATGCAGCGGATGAGTGGGCGAGTGAGAATCCGGACGATGCTGATGTTGAAGAAGTATTGAAACGTGTATGTGAGAATAGGGAAAATTACCTGAGGTGGGGACGAGAGACGTTTGGGTGGGCGATCTATTTGTTCAAGAAGGAAGTTATTAAAAGATAGTGCCGGCCCAACAAGGCTAATTCAGCCGACGCAAAGGGCCGCGCGGCTGATTAGTAGCGTTCGTTCGGTTCACAGAGAACGGAGAGAGCCCCGCTGCTCTGCTCAAACGGCTTCCCAGTCCAAGCAGTGAGAAATTAGAGTCGAGAAGGCCCCTCAATCAATCAAATCCCGATCACCGGCGCTGGATAGAGAGATACCGCACAAAAAGGCTGAGACCACCTACCGTTCGTTCGATTCCGATTCTTCCACCTGACTAACTGAATTAACCCCCTCCACCGCCTACAACCATTCCGCGCGTCTCTGTACTTGAAACAGCACCTTGTTGAGAGATCGCGTTGACGTGGTGCCCCGTTTACTTCGAAATTTCACGTATATGAGAATAAATCGCAACACTTTTAAGCAGACCGAGCAATACTATAAAAATAACTGTTGTGCTGAAAGAAGGAGACCCTATGAGTGAAGCACCTAACTTACAGGACTATATGTTGCCTGTATTGAAGCTATTCGAAGATGGTGAGGAACACTTGTACAAGGAGATTCCAGCACATCTTGAAGCTGGATTCACCTTGTTGCAGACAGATACGCCTAAAAGGGCCCGGATCATGATCAACGGCGTAATCGGATATTTTGTGAAAGCACTCGTTCTCGAGAAGACCGGTAACCAAAGATTCAAAATAACCACTCGAGGCCTTTCACTCCTTAAGAGTAAGCCGGAAAGGATTACTGTTAAGGAACTTAAGCAGTTTAAGGAGTTCGACGAGTTTATCCAGAGCAGATACAAGAAAGTGGATAAGGTCACCCCAGACGAGGCTGCGGGAAGCATTCCGGAAGATGCTATCGACTCTGCCTATCAGACCCATAAAGAGAATCTTGCGGACGAGTTACTTGATAAAGTTAAACAAGGGACATGGCAATTTTTCGAAATGCTTGTCAAAGATCTTCTTGTCGCTATGGGTTACGGAGACCCACATGATGAAGGTCATCTAACACAGAGACCTGCCGACGGGGGAATAGATGGGATCATCAAGGAGGACAAACTCGGTCTCGACATAATATGCATTCAAGCGAAAAAATGGGATAATCCAGTCGGGCGCCCAGAGATTCAGAAGTTCACGGGAAGTCTGGAAAGTAACCATGCAAGAAAGGGCGTATTTATCACAACTTCGAATTTCACTGGTGAAGCGAAGGAATACGTCCGGGCGATAGAGAAGAAGATCATCCTTATTGATGGGAGGCGATTAAGCGAACTAATGATTGACTATGACGTTGGCGTTGGGACACTGAAAACCTATAAAGTGAAACAAGTTGATAATGACTACTTCACGATAGTCTAAGGAAGCAGCACAACAACCGTATCAACTCGGACTGGCAAATCCGCTGCGCTCCATCCACGCCGGTGATGGCAGCGTTCGGCGCACTGAGACAGGAGCAAGCCCCGTTTCTCTGCTCAAAAGGCTTCCCGGTCCGAGCAGTAGGAAATTAGAGGCGAGAAGGCCCTTCAATCAAATAAATCCCGATCACCTGCGATCGATAAATGCCAAAGAAAAAGGCTGAGACCGCCTACCGTTCGTTCGATTCCTCTAAATGGCAAGCGAGCGCGCGAGCGCGTGAATCACTCACTCTGCGAAATAGGCATTCATGAGATACTGCTGGACCATTCGATGCGAATTGAAGAACGAGCCATTAAAGGCAATGGCATAACGCATGATCTGGGCCCATTTCTCTCGGTCGGTATAAAACGTTGGTAATACTACCTCTTCCAATTTCCTGTACAGGCTTTCTGCCTCTTCTGAATCATCCATTTCCAATTCGCAGACATTCACAACTTTTGTCTCTATCGCCCAGCCGGTCACGTCCTCCACGCACCCTTCCACCCACCAGCCATCGAGCACACTTAAGCTCGGGACGCCGTTGAGGCACGCTTTCATACCGCTGGTGCCCGATGCTTCACACGGTATCTTCGGCGTATTGAGCCACACGTCCACACCCGCAGTAATGAACTGCGCGAGCTCCATATCGTAATTCTCCAGGAATACTATCTTTATATCCGATTTCAATCGCTTTATGGCTGCGAAGACACTCTTTATCAGCTCCTTCCCCAACTTATCCTTCGGATGTGCTTTGCCCGCAATGACGACTTGAATCGATCCACTCTGTTTCGCAATGCTTACCAGTCTATCGGGATTACTAAACAGAAGATGAGGCCGTTTATACCGTGCCATTCGCCGGGCAAAGCCCAGGGTACAGGCATCATAATCCATCCCAATACTGTGCTTTGCATTGACAAGATCGATCAGCATCCGCTTTGCTTCGCGATGTGCCTGCTCAATCTCTTCTAGTGGTATTGACATCACGTACCGCAGATTAAACGGATCTTTTCGCCACCCGCTGGTATGCTTATCATACAGCCTCCGGAACGGTTTGGACGTCCAGAATACATGGTGCACACCGTTCGTTATCGAATCAATCGGATAACCGGGGAACATATTCCGTGAAATTTCTTCATGCCGCTTCGCCACACCATTTATATGGCCGCTGTGCTCTAACGCGAGTAAAGTCATATTTAATTCGTCTTTATAGCAAACGTTATTGATTTCTGCCTCGTTACAGTATCTTGCAAGGATATCCCTTACTAAGGACGCAGGAAATCGATCGTGACCTGCGGGAATCGGTGTGTGCGTTGTAAAGACACATTTCTGGCGTACTAAATCCTCAATCTGCCGATCTGAGAGTTCTGGATCCTCTTTCTTGTATCGCTTCGCCAGCTCGACCGCGACCAATGCCGAGTGCCCCTCATTCAGGTGATATTTGCGGATGTTGGTGTGCCCCAATGCTGCGAGCATACGTACACCACCGATTCCGAGCACTATCTCCTGTGACAATCTGTAGCTCAAATCGCCACCGTAAAGATACGAGGTTATCTCCCGGTCTGAATCGCTGTTCTCAAAGAGGTCGGTATCAAGGAGATAGACCGGTACTTGATGGCCATCCAACCCGGTTATGAGGTACTTCCAGGCCTGTACCTTCACGTCCCTTCCCGCTATAGGCACTGATACCTTCGGGGTCATGAGCGTTGCAAAATCCTGGATCCGCCAGCACATCGACCCCTCTGTTTGATTCCCCTCCTCATCCAAGAATTGCGAGAGGTAACCCTTGTTACTGGCGAGCGTAACTGCTACCAGTGGGACGTTCAGATCTGCACACGATCTCAGAATATCCCCGGCCAGGACTCCCAGCCCGCCGCTATACGTCGGTATCTTGGGATGCATACCTATCTCCATGCTAAAAAGCGCAATATGAAAATACTCCTCCATAAGTGAGTGGTTCACTCGCTCCATCTCCGCTCCATCTCCCTATTCAGATTTAGTTATAGAGTTATGTTATATATACGTACGCCGCTCATCTGTAAAGGCATACGCGTGTAATGGTGGATTATTGCTCCAAGAATTCAAAAAGAGAGAAAAGACTCACAAGATCCTGTAGCACGAGTTCACGCATTCTCGCATGCGATTAGCATCTACCACCCGCCAGCCAATGTGTAACTAACCTTTTACGTACGGCTCACGGGCAGGCAGGTTTCTCTGATGATCTCAATCAGGCCTTTAAAAAGGCGTTGCAGCCAGCCGTCGCTTCCCATTGCTCCAGATCCTTATTCTTCCGCTTCGGGTGAGCGTCAACGACAGCGCTGTTCGGCTCCCTTACAAATTTCAGTGTGAGAACCAGACCGATGAGGAGGATGAACGAGCAGATAATGAAAGAGCGCTGGAATCCGATGGAATCAGCCAAAAAGCCGCCTAAAAAAGGGCCTATTGCCCAGCCGAGATACCATGCCTGGTTGTATAGTCCCATGTACTCGCCCCGCTCCTTCTCCTTTGCCATATCAGCAACAAGCGCGGGAGTTACCACGCTGAAGGCCGCCCACATTGCCCCACCTAGGATCTCAAGGGTGAGAATGCAGAATAATGACCGGAAGAGCGAATATAAGAAGAATACTAAGGAGAAAGAAGCTATTGCAAGGAGTATAATCGGCTTTCTCCCCACTCTATCGGATAATTTCCCGAAAACGGGCGAGAACACGATCCCGGAAAGGGAACTTACCATGTAAATGATCCCAATTTGTGTCCTTGATATGCCTAATTCGAACAGGTAGAGCGAAAAAACAGAGTAGATCATGCCGGAGCAGATCATGAATGGCATTAACGCTACGCACAGTATATACAGCTTCTTCATCTTCCATCGCCATCCTACTACGGTTCATTCCAGATACTCTTCCCTACCTCGGTTCACGATCTCTTGATCGTTATTTTACTTATAATAAGGGCATCAGGTAGATAAAAACGTTGAGAAGGGTGAGCGGGATGCCTATCCGTGCAAACTCGAGAAATGTCAAGGTCTCGCCTCGCTTCTCTGCATTCTGGATGATGATAACATTCGATGCCGCGCCTAAAATGAGCATGTTACCCGCAATGGTGCTGCCTGCGGCTAGCGCCATCAGCTCTTCCGTTGAGGCGCCGGCGTGTAGTAACAAAGGAAGATAAAGGGCGACCAGCGGCACATTGGAGATGAGTTGAGAGAGGAGAACGCTTATCAGAAGTATTACCGGAATTGCCGTGATATCGAGATCGAGCATGATCGACTGAAAGAAACCGGTCTCCCATACACTTTGCATTACAATGAACATCGCAGCGAAAAAGATAAGTGTATGCCAGTCCATATTACGCAGTATCCGCAGCCGTTTCTCGCTCGTCAACACGGGAACTGCGGCAATCAAAGCGATATACGTTAACCGGAAATCCACCGGAGCATTCACAAATACCAGCCCTATCTTGGCGATTATCAAACTTATAAGCAGGAATAGCGAGAGTTGGCATAACCTGGCGAGTTTGTGGTCTTTAACTGCATCTGGAGCGTTTACCGGGAGGGATATTCTGCTCAAGTCGCTACGGTAGAACCATTTCACTACAAGAAACGCTAAAAAGAGATTTATAAGCGTGGGCACCGCCAGATATCTGAAGAACGTGACGAATGGATTGGGAATAGTAACCGCGATCAGCAGGTTTTGCGGATTCCCTATCGGGCTCATCACGCTGCCGATGGTTATGGCAAACGCAAGTGCCAGAAGCAACGGTCGCGGTGAAAGGTGGTGCTTTTTGGCAAGGAACAAAATGACGGGCGTGCCTATAATCGCCATGGTGTCATTCATTAACAGTGTGGAAAGCATACCGAAACCAAACAGAATGGCCAAAACGAGTTGGTCTGCTGATTTAGCCTTTCCAAACAATGCATGTGCGATCTGCGATAAGTACCCGCTTTCTTCCAATGCTTGCCCGACTGTGAACATGCCAAATAAAAACAACATGACCTCGGGGTTTATCGCTTTCAATGCTTCACGTGGTGTGATTTGTCCCGTTAACAGGACTATAATCGCGCCAAGGAGCATTATCTGCCATATTTGAAGTCTGATGGTGCCGATCTTCCGTATCGCAATCAGGATAAAAACGATGAGCAGTGTGAGGAGTGCGATCATAAACGGTAACCTTTCTCATTCCTTCTTCAGAATGAAGTAATGATTCCCCAACTCGCCACAGATGGGTGAATCGAGAGGAATGCGTTCATAGCTCTGATTATAGATCGCCTTAAGCACGAATCCCCCCGCTCGGCTCAATCGTTTAAAGTCCTCAAAGTACCAAAGTCGCAAGATATGGGGTTCGATGAACATAAACGTCTTGCCATTTCTGCCATCTTTTATCTGCATCTTGCAAATATTGTACTTCCGCTTATTTGCACCATCATATCGCTCTGTATGCCACGTCGTTTGGACGGTAACGCCGTCTCGTTCGGCAATCCAGGTATCATCGGCCTTTTCCTTTGTTGCTGGTTTTTCCGGAGCGCAGGAGAGCTCAACAATGTAGAGCCCCCCTTTTCGAAGTGAATACGCCATCGCTTTGAAATGCTTCAGAATATCCCTGTCTGAGAGGAGATAGCCAATGGTATTCAAGAGATTTATCGCAGCATCGAAGGTGTGTTTACATTTCATGGTTCTCATATCTCCCTGTGTGACGTCTGCAACGTGAGAGAGTCCTGCGCGCTCTAGCTTATCCCTGGTGTATGCAACCATCCCTTCACTTATGTCGTAGCCGAGGACGTGATAGCCGGATCGCGCCAGTGGTAGCAAGAGACGCCCACTACCACAAGCAGGCTCTAAGATACGCCTCACGTCAAAATCAGCGTACGTGCCGAAGCAGTTTGCGAAAAATTGTATCTCCCCAGAAAGGTCGTAAGAAAACGCGATATCGTAATAGTCGGGGAGATAATATAACTTTTTATCCATTTTAATCCCCCCACCGGTGTTCAGCGAACGATATAGTATCGTGCGGTCTTTTCTCCCGCTTTCCGCTTCACTAATTTCTTCTTCGTTAGCTCAGTTATGCTGTTTGCAACGGTACCCTTTGGAATCTTCGCTTCCCTTACTATATCTTCCATGCCCTTTGCCTTTTCTTCGCCTTGCGTACCCAGCTTTATCATCGCTTCGTACACCTTTTTTGTGTTACCTGTCAGCTCTTCGGTCATTTTGTCACCTTCTGATTTTGAGTTGTATACGCCTTCTCCCTATTTAAATATTTAGCAACTCAAATCCGCTCTTTTCTCAAATTGAGCGGTGATGCGTCAGGAGAGCTCTCATACTCCGCTTTCTGGTGTTTCGCTATTATTTCCCGCTACTTTATCCTCTTTGTGGGTGTGTAGACGTGCTTCAGCGGCTTTCAAGATGGCTTCCAGCATCCCTGTGTAGGACATAGCTGTAATAGCGGCCATCTTTGCGAGATGCCCATCCCAGCACCAGCCAGGATTGGGATTGACTTCCAAGAGCTTGGGATTGCCCTGTACATCCAGGCGCCAGTCGAATCGAGCGTAATCCCGGCAATCCAGTCGTTCAAAGAGTTTCAAGCACCACTCCACGAGTTTCCGCTCCACCGCTTCGGGGAGTTCCGCGTGAATAGAGTGGATTTTAAAATAGGGTGAATCGGGGAGCCACTTCGCTTCGTAGCCACAGATCCGCGGCAGTCCTTCCGGGAGTGATGAGTAATCCTCTTCGATAATCGGAAGAACTGTGTACGATTCAGGGGGGTTACCGATAATACCCACGCTCAAGTCCTTCCCGCTCAAAAATTCCTCCACAAGTATCGGCTTGTCATAGCCGAATTTCTCTCGAATCTCTGAAATTGCGTTCGTCAGCTCCTCCGGATTGTAGGCCACACTTCGCTGTGTTATACCGAAGCTGGAATCGCCGAAGTTCGGCTTTACCAGTACCGGGAAGTCAAACTGCAATTCGAAGGTACTATCTTCAGGTTTGATGAAGATCGCTTCTGGTACGGGGATCGCGATCTCTTTTGCGATGCCGCGCACCAGCGATTTATCGAAGCAGAATGCAAGACATTGCGGACCCGAACCGGTATAAGGAATGCCGAGCATTTCCAGAATCGCAGGAACATGCAATTCCTTCTTCGCATCGTTTAGATAGCCTTCGTCGCAGAGATTGAATACGAAATCTATCTTTGATTCCTTCCTGACCAAATCCTGAATAAGCGTGGTATGATTGTAAAGATACGTGAATCGGAAATCGTTCAATTCACGCAACGCTCCTTTCAATTGGTCAATGGTATATAAATCGTCGTCATCAAAGATGCAGCAGGGCTTGACGCAGTCGGGTTTGTTGGGGTCGCCCAGGATTACCGCGACGTTCTTCTGCCTGACGCTCTTTCGTTTCTTGACAGGCGTCCACTCCTTTCTGACTAGTGCGGTAACCAGAATGCGCTTTTCCATCATACCGAGGTCTTGATTACGCTGTGAATAGGACAGGATCTCGCCATGGGCCGCGACCTCGTTAAAGCCCGCGGTCTTTAAAAGCTCGTAGAGGTTCTCCCGCGTGTAAAGTCGTTCTGCATAGAGTTGATCTACAATCACGCCTTTGGTAACGTGCGTTACTACCTCACGCGAGATCAGACGCTGCCCATCCAGTGCGAGCGAACGCTCGCGACAGACGAACAGATCCTTATCGATCCATTCCCACGAACGTGGTTGGAAGTGCTCGCGGAGATACGCGCCATCTGCAACGTCAATAAGAAAACGCCCCCAGGGCTTCAGCACTCGGAAGATCTCCCGGAGCACTCTGAGATCGTCTTGAACCGTCTCGAAGTACCCGAAACTGTTGCCGAGTAGCATCACCGAATCGAAGGTATCCGAGGGATACGGTAGCCTCCGAGCATCCCCTTCTCGAAACTTCAACGAAAGCCCCGCCTTCTTCGCCTGCGCTTTCGCTCGCTGTATAAGGTAATGAGAGCGATCCAACCCTTCTACATTTCGAAACCCTCTCCTTGCCAGTTCTAAGGAATGGCGGCCCTGCCCGCAGCAGAGATCGAGGATCTTGTCTTCCGGCGAAAGGTGAAGCAGGTCTGAGAAGTAATCGACTTCGTTTCCGGTTGTATTCTGGTCATCAACCAAATCGGCATCGGTTTTCAAGTAGACTGAATTGAAAATCCGCCGCCACCAATCGGGGCGCACATGCTCTTCCAAATTAAGAACGGGCCCTAATGTCTTTGGTTCTCTCTTTTCTCCCCGCCGAAAAGAGGCCTTTTCTTTTACTAACGTATCTTTGCTATCCATACCCGTTGATTACGATAGATTTCTTCCTATTACGGGTATATAATTTTTTCGGTGATTATAAAGGGCTTACCTCAGGTCTCCCAGGATCGATCCGAAAAAAACGCTCGACAATGCTCTAATCGACTAAAAAAGCGTTATTATCGCTAATTTCTCTTTCTGATTATTTAGAGCGTGCATAGTCCTCAAAAAGAATGGAATGGACGTGAGCTTAACCTTATCGGATAAAATTTCTATCTGACTTATTACGGCCAAGAGGATCTGCGCGGAACGCAGGTTAAAGAGCTGCTGCGGATCAGTAAGTTATTAATGCACCCAACGTCGTTTATCCCTAGTGAGGTATGTGGCAATGGAATACTTGTCTCTCACAACGATTATCATTCGATTGGTCCTTGCGTTTGTGGCTGGACTTGTAGTTGGCTTAGAACGGCAAATTCGCATGAAACCACTGGGGTTCGGCACGTTCACCCTCGTTGCAGCCGGAGCATGCGCATTCATGCTCGTTACGGAGGGTCTTATAGGTGCCGGGCAGAGTATTCCCATTGCGACGGGTGTTGTTACGGGCATTGGTTTTCTCGGCGCGGGGACACTCATCAAGGAAGGCCCTTCCGTTGCTGGATTCACGACCGCTGCGGCAATATGGCTTATCGGAGCTACGGGGGTGGCTTTTGGCGCGGGATACTACGTCGTCGGTGTAATTACGACGTTCCAGTGTCTTCTCGTATTCTTAATTGATTATGTCTTCGAGCAGCGTGGATTTGGAGGGCATTCAAGACGGCTGACTATTTCCTTTGACCAGCGCTTATCGGAGGAGACGTTACTGGCGGCACTCGCGAAATTCAAGCCGAAGATTGAGGGTTTAGAGATCTCGCAGGCACGCGGCACTTTCAAATACGTCTTTCGTGTGAAGATCAATTTCCAGGCTCTTGAAGAATTGGGGAATCTGCTCAAGGGTTTGGAGGGGGTTACCAAATTCCAGGTGGAGTAAGTAGAGTAGGCTCTCTATCGACCATCACTCCGAGCCGAGTAGCCCCGACCCGACCTGTACTCTACTGTACGGCATCAGCACTACTACAGCATAGACATGTAAATATTCCATATCCCGGTTGCGATGAAATTAACCGCGATGGCGCCCAGTAAAAGTCCCATAACCCGTGTTATCACCAACGAGCCGGTAACGCCCAATACTTTATCGATCTTGTTCGCGAATCGAAAGATGGGATACGAGAGCGCGAAGGTTAATACGATAGCCATGATCGCGATGAGTTTCAATTCCAGTGTCTGCCCAGTTCTGATCACGACGATGACCGTGGTAATGGCGCCCGGACCGGTTAATAAGGGTGTGGCAATGGGGAAGACCGATATGTCCTCGCGATCCGCAGCGTCTTTAATCTCCTCTTCCGTCACACTCTCGCGTGAGATCTTCGCATGTAACATGTTCAAAGCGATGATAAAGAGCAGCACCCCGCCGGCAACGCGTAAAGAATCCACGGTCACCCCGAAGATCCGCAATATCAGCTCACCCGAGAGCGCGAAAATAATCGCCAGCACGCAGGCCACTATAACCGAGCGTTTGGCTATCTCAGCTTTTTCGTGTGTCGTCAGTCCGGCAGTTAACGAGATGAACGTGATGAGCCCGCCGATGGGGTTCACGATGATGAAAATGGAGGTGAAGGCATAAATGAAGAAGGCGAGTGCTTCCATATCCCTCTATCGTGCGAGAAGGTATATAACCTTAATCCTACAGATTGGATGCTATATCTATCTAGTCGCGTGCGTCTGGGCATTTCACCTGACGCTCAACCAGCAAGCGCGGTGTTTCGATTGACTGATTCATTGACTGATTGATTCACCCGCAAAAAATAAAATAAAGAGATAAGCTATAGGGACCCTATAGCCCACTCGATCCTGGCGATGCAGTATGGTGTCGCGTGATAACCAACCTCATTCCGTAACGACTTCTGCAAATGCAACTCGCCTCGATACCTTTGTTATGCGAATTTTTACGGCATCTCCTTTCTTCGTGTTGGGCACGAAAACCACAAAACCCTCTATTCGAGCTATTCCATCTCCTTCTCTACCTACGTCCTCTACCGTGATGTCGTAGGTCTCGCCAACGTTTATAGGGGCACGAAAACCCCTTCTTTCTCCACTATATTCCATGCCTTACCAATCCTCCCATTATACCTTCTTTCGCTTTTTGCTCCTGCTACATGCATGCACATCGAGCACCGCGTAATTAATTATCTCTGTGTTCTTCACACATATAAACTACGGTCGCTCAACGTTAAAAGCAAGACATTCAATCAAAACGTATGCGACACGCTACTAAGCTAAGAGCCTGAGGCGAAGTTGCACTCGCTTGCTTCACCGCGCTGCCCGTGCTATTCGTTCTTTCTCCTCTTTCTTGCCTACCGAGAAGCACTTCGCGTTCTTAGATGCCGCTATGAGTTCATCAGCAAGGCACCGCTCTATGCTCCTCTTACTCTTAAATGCGCATTTCTGCGCGCCCTGCGTAATGAACCGTAGCGCCTGATCCACACGCCGTTGTGACGTCACATCCACGGCTTTGGGAACCAATATGCCGCCAAATCGCAGCCTGATGGTCTCTTCTCGCGGGCCGGTATTTCGGATTGCATCCACGAGCACCTGCAGCGGGTTCATACCAGTTGACTCGTTGATTATATCAAAAGCATTCCTGACGATCTTGTAGGTCTTCTGTTTCTTTCCCGCGTTCTTCTCCGACCGCATCATCTTGTTAATCAGCAGTTCCACAATGCATACCTTCGATTCCTCGAACTGCTGTTTCGCATGTCGTCCTCCGGTATGCAGTGCGGACACCGGCTTGAGACTGATATGCTGCTCCAGGCCTATGTCCGCTATCGTCACGTCTGCTATGTCCCACTTATCAAATATCTTATCGAAATGCATCTGTACCTGCATCGTCATCATCACCTTAGCGTCTTCTCTTTCCTTCCATGCACTAATTCCTGTAATGAAATGTCGTTTACCGCAACGACCTTAAATCGAACACCCGAGAGATCTCCATACGACCGGCCTTTCCGTCCGCCTATGCCGTCTATCAAGACCTCATCGTGCTCGTCTATAAACTTTATCGCACCATCACCAGGGGCAAAAGCAGTCACCTGTTTTCCATTCTTAATGAGCTGCACACGGACACATTTCCGTATCGCAGAATTCGGCTGCTTCGCCTCTATCCCTACCTTCTCCAGAACAATTGCCCGAGCCATGTGCGCGCCCTCCAGCGGGTCTGCCTTCTTCGCCGATTTCAACACCCGCCGTGCGTAGTCCGGGCTCTTCAGCCTAAATACCTTCCTTCTATTTTTAACCTTTCTCGCTGCGTATATTCCTCTTCCCATCTCTTTTACTCCACAAGAACTTTACTACTACAAGTTACTCCTTCTTTGATAAAACGTTTTACACCGTTTTGTATTTCACACTCGCTGCCCCGGCGATTATTTTATGATGACGTTATCAACACCCAGGTTCCTTTTCACCAGTAATTTGACCTTCTTTATCCGTTCGCCATCTCGCCCTATTGCGATGCCCTTATGCTTCGTGAGCACCTCGACGTAGGCGCACAGCTTGTCATTCTTGTTCAGCAGCTCGACACTCTTCACGTAAGCGGGGCGAAGCAGATTCTCTATGAACTCTTTGATATCCGGGGAATGTTCCACAACCTCGATATCCTTCTTCAGCAGTTGCTTCGCCTTGTTTATGTTCACGCCCCCCTTACCAATGGCCAGGCCCATGTCGCCTTTCTTCACTACCATTATCACCTTATTCGCTTCGTTATCTACTATGCAATCCTTGACTCCCGCACCGGTAGACTGCTCAAAAATTCCTATACACCTGATTCCCTCAGTATCTAACTTTATCAGTTTTACTCACCTGTGCTATTCTCTTATTTATCTCGTACTGATACTCAATGTTTTCTCTTTCGGTTGAACGTCAGGGGTCAGAATCCGCACGATCTCGGAATCGCCCGTATCAGTAACACATAACGAGGCAATAGGATACGGTTTCCCGCATGCCAACCCGAGTTCAATGCTGTTCGCGGGATATTCATAGATAACCAGCTCTCCGTTTCCGTTCCCCCCGGCGTCCTCAAATACCCATCGTATCACCGCAGGGCAGTTAGAAGCGTGAATGATTACTTTTGCCTCCTTATTATTAAACGCCTTGAGCGTCTCATTTGACCCGATTAGTACTTTACCGTTGCTTAAAACCTTCTGTAACTCTCGATTCACAGCTGATAACTCGACCGAACCCGATTTTCTATTTGCCATCCTGTTTCTCCTAATATATCTTATTCTATCTCTATCTTAGTTTATCTTTGTTACTCGTTTTTTGTAGTTTGAGTTTTGGACGGGACTCACTTCCCGGCTACCAGTTCTACTGCGCCGGTCCCTAATTTTATCGGTTGCCCCACGATTACGTTCTCTGTAACGCCTTTCAACTCGTCCGTTTCACCGTGTATAGCGGCCTCCAGGAGGTTGTCTACGGTAACTTCAAAGGCGGCTCGTGAGAGCACCGAGGCTTTCTCGCCCGCTATTCCGTGCCGCCCTATCTGCTTCACCTCGCCATCCATCGTCATCGCATCGGCGATTAACGTTATATGACGGGGATCCACATCCAAGCCTTGCTCATTCAACGTGTTTATCATCTCGTCTATTATGGCGTTACGCGCTGCTTCTATGCCCAATACCTCCGCTATCTCCGCGATGTTATTCGTGGAGGTCCGCGTGAAGTCAACACCCTCTATCTTCTGATTCTTCAGCTTTTTCAATTCAGAACCCACGGTATAAAGCACGTATTCCCCTCCAGACCCCTTTCGTGTCAAAACTTGCTTTATTCCTTCTATTCCTTTCACCAGCGTGGTTGCTATCGTCTTCTCAAATTTCGATCGCTCTTGAAAGGTTGTGCTCCCGTTGTATATTCGCAATTGCCCCCCGTCCATCTCTTCTATCAGCATCTCCGCACTCAAGCTCTTTATCTTCTCCACCACTTCCTCCCTCGTTATATACCGCTTCTCCAACTCCCGCTCCTTTAGCGCCAACCACACGGACATATCTTCTGCGGAGGATTCTACTCTGCCTATGTCGCTTATGTGTGCCTCTTGAATCCTCATCGCCAGTTCTTCTGCTTTAGTTCGCTCCGTGGCATATTCTTCTAGCAGTTTTATCGTCATCGTCGGCGTGGACAGCTTCTTACGCGCGTCCACAATCTCTATGATCCGTGGTAAACCGAGTGTGATGTAGATCGCGCCCACACCGGCGTAGTGGAACGTACGCATCGTCATCTGCGTCCCTGGCTCACCAATGGACTGCGCGGCAACGATTCCCACCGCTTCCCGAGGTTCAATCTTCGCACTGACATAGCTCGCGACAACTTTCGCTACGATTTCATCCAGCGTATCTCGGCTTAGCTTTTTCCTTACAGCACCTAGTTTCCGCTTCAATTCTCCTTTTATATTCTCGGGCAGCTCGCTTTTATTTACCTTCAGTGCTATGTCGCCGGGCTTTATCTCTCCTTCCTCTTCCCGGCCCAGTATCGTCAGTATATCGTCCGCATACGCGTCTTCTAACTGCTCTTCGAGATCAACCGTGAACTCGACGGGCATAAAATCTTCCAGTATGGGCTCCGCTAGCTCGCCTTCGATCCCCGCATTCTTCAATCCTTTTACCACTTCTTCTTTTCCTTCCGTCACGGCTTCAACTCCCTCGTATCGTGGCTTGCCTGCATGCACTATCTATACCTGACCTATGGATTCGCCCAGGCGATGATAGGCCGATTTGAGGATTCCTATAGGTTATACTACTTCTCATGTCTCCGCACCTAGTGACTCTTTTATTACTTTATCTACGTCCACCACTTTTCCGAACTCGCCTTTTGAAGGATCTATACCATCATCGCCGTATTTAAATTGCACGACGGTTCCTCTCGTCTCTCGGACCGTTCCGTCATTCTTCACTTCGAGGTCTTGTAACGCGTTGATGAGCCGTCTCTGGAAATAACCGCTCTGAGACGTACGAACAGCGGTGTCAACCAAAGCCTCTCGGCCACCAATAGCATGGAAGAAGTATTCCGTGGGGGTCAAGCCATCCTTGAAAGAGGCCCGTACGAAGCCGTGCGCATCTGCACTGCGGTCGCCCGGCTTAAAGTGCGGTAGCGTTCTCCCTTGGTATCCGCGCTTTATCCGTTCTCCACGAACCGATTGTTGACCGACACAGGCAGCCATTTGCGTTAAATTGAGCATGGACCCTCTTGCACCTGATTTCGCCATGAGCACGCCGGGGTTCTCGATGCCGAGATATTTCTCCGCAATGTCGCCGGAATCATCTCGTGCACGACCAAGCGCCTGCATGACCAACAGTTCCAGCGTCTCATCCAAGGTCCGCCCGGGCAACGTTTCCAACTCTTCGCCCTCGTACGCGCGTATCAGATCCTCGACTTTTCGCTCCGCTTCACTTATTGCCTCTACTCGTATCTCTACCTTGCCTTCTTTTGGAATATCCTCATCGCTTATCCCAAAACTGAACCCTGATATCTTGATATAGTTAATCGCAAGCCGGGATGCATCTTTGATAAACGCCTTTGTGATCTCCTCCCCGTATTGTCTGAAAATACGCTCTATTATGACGCCTTTGAACGAACCCAACGCCTTCTCATCTATTATTCCGGATACTAAATTGCCATCCTGGATCTTCACAAAGGAGTCGCGTGGGCAATCTTCCCGCTTGCAGTCAATGCCTCGTTCAAGGCATTTCGCACAGGTCTTCCCGCGGAACTCCAAATTCAAACCCGGCGGCAATATCATGCTGAAGATCTGCTTCTCTGTCCAGTAGGGGATGAAGCGCGGAGCACCAAAACTCGTATCTGCCTTTTCAGGCTCGAAAACACCCGCAGGCTCGCCTAAATCATCAACATCGATTTTATGCAAAATGTCCAGCACTTTCCTCTTTTCAAACTGCTTCGCGCCCCGCGTGAGTAAGAACAGGCCGGTGATGTAATCATGGATGCTGCCGATGATCGGCCTGCCGAATCGTGGTGATATTATGTTCCGCTGCACCGCCATCAGGATCTTCGCCTCTGCTCGTGCCTCTTCGGTTTGCAGCACGTGCATGTTCATCTCGTCGCCATCAAAGTCCGCGTTATACGGTGGGCAGACGGTAGGATTCAACCTGAACGTCCGACCGGGCATTACCCGTACGTAGTGCGCCATGATGCTCAAGCGGTGCAGAGAAGGCTGTCGGTTGAACAACACAATGTCGCCGTTCACGAGATGCCGTTCCACCTTCCATCCAAGGTCTAACTCATCCGCCAACGTCTCATAATTGCTCTCTGTTACTTTTACTTTCCTCCCATCAGCACGGCGCACGTAATTCACGCCAGGATGCGTCTTACCACGTTTTACGGTCTCTCGTATCACATCCATGTTCCGTTCAGTCACGTTAACCGTGACGGTCAATTCTTTCGCGACCGCTTCTGGCACGCCAACCATGTCTATGTCAATGTCAGGATCGGGTGATATGACGGTCCGGGCGGAGAAATTCACGCGCTTACCGGACAATGAACCCCGGAATCTGCCTTCCTTACCTTTCAATCGCTGTGAGATTGTTTTAAGCGGTCTTCCACTCCGATGTCGAGCCGGTGGCACGCCGGGGATATCATTATTGAAATAGGTGTTTACGTGATACTGAAGAAGCTCCCACAGGTCTTCTATTATTAACTGCGGTGCGCCGGCGTCTCTATTCTCCATGAAGCGCTGGTTGATTCGTATTATATCCACCAATTTATGGGTGAGGTCGTCTTCGCTGCGCTGACCGCTTTCTAACGTAATGGACGGTCTCGCAGTTACTGGCGGAACGGGCAATACCGTGAGGACCATCCATTCAGGTCGCGCGTTTTTTGCATCCATACCGAAAAGGGCTATATCTTCGTCTGGGATTCGTTCAAGGAGTTCTCGGACATCGGTGGGCATTAATCTGCGCTCTCTCCCCTCGTCGTCTATCTCTTTGTACGTCGTGGGTTTATCGTATTTTATGCGTTGCTGTGGCTCATCGCAGTACATACAGTCGCTATGCTTCGCCGCTTCCTTGAATACCAGCTTCACGACCTCGCCTATGTCCACTTGCTTCTCCCTCTGCCGCTCGATCGCTTCCAAAAACCGCTTTCTATCTTCCTCTCCGAGCAAGACCTTACCGCATTTCCTGCAGGTCGCCGCCAGCAGCCGATAAATAAACTTGGCATAGCCGATATGAATGACTGGTGCTTCGAGATCGATATGCCCGAAATGCCCGGGACATTCCCCCATTCGACCGCCGCAGGTCTTGCATCGTAACCCGGGATCAATAACGCCAATATGCTGGTTTACCAATCCCCGCTCGATCGGGAACCCATCTTCACCATACGTATCGGGTGTGATGATCCGCGAAGCACTCATCTTTCGTATCTCTTTCGATGAGAGCAAGCCGAATTTTATCCCCTTTATCCTCTTCGTCCTCATTTTAAACCGCCTCTTCTAATTCTAATCGCGGAGCAATACACATCGCTTTCATTTCGTCCAGCAGAAGTTTAAACGCATAACTCATCTCCACCGGGTAAATATCGGTATCAGCGCCACAATTGGGGCACGATACCGCACCCGTTTTTATATCGGGACACGCGATCATACCACAATTCCCGCAGACCAGCTCAACAACCTTGTCGGACTCGTCCAATAAACGATCTTTGAGTGCAATCGCAGCACCATAGCCTATGAGGACGTCTCGTTCCATCTCACCGAACCGGAGCCCACCTTCTCTCGCTTTGCCTTCCGTCGGTTGTCTCGTTAATATCTGCACGGGCCCGCGCGCACGTGCGTGCATCTTCGCGGATACCAGATGATACAGTTTCTGATAATACGCCACGCCGATAAACACCGCAGCCTCTATCTTCTCGCCGGTCATCCCGTCCCACATCGTCTCTCGACCGGTATCTGAGAATCCGGCGCGCACAAGTGCCGCTCGTAACTCCTCCTCAGGTTCGCCGAAGAAAGCAGTTCCATTGATATAGCGCCCTTCTAATGCGCCTGCTTTCCCGCCGATCATCTCCAGCACGTGCCCCACGGTCATTCGTGAAGGGATAGCGTGGGGGTTTATAATCATATCAGGGACGATTCCGTCGCCGGTAAACGGCATATCCTCTGGAGGCACGATCAGGCCGATAACGCCTTTCTGGCCGTGTCGTGATGCAAACTTATCGCCGATCTCAGGAATCTTTTGATCGCGAGCGGAAACCTTAGCCAATCTTCTATTGCTACTGGATTCCATGAGCACGACCGAATCAATCACACCCTGTTCATTGGGACGCGTGCACACGGAGGTATCGCGCCGTTCTAAAGGGCTTAAGAGCTCTGTTGTCTCCTCTAAGAACCGCGGTGGGCTTGTCTTCCCGATCAGCACGTCATTTGGCGCCACCTCGGTCTCTGAATTGATTATACCATCATCATCAAGCTGGTTATACGCTTCATGGCTCCTCACTCCCACGATCTCCATATCCGGTATCTCAAATCGGTCCTCCTCGCCACCAGGGTACCGTATCTCCTCACCTTCGTATGTTCTGAAGAAATGACTTCGTCCCAACCCCCGGTTTATTGACGCGCGATTCAAGATCAACGCATCTTCCATATTGTAGCCTTCGTAGCTGAGAACCGCAATGACAAAGTTCTGTCCCGCAGGTCGTTTATCATGAAGAATGAGGTCTGAGGTCCGCGTTTTTACGAGGGGCTTCTGCGGACTCTGGAGAATATGCGTTCGGGTATCGGTGCGCGTCTTGAAATTTGCAGAGGTGATGCCCAGAGATTGCTTCAGCATAGCCGCGCCCATCGTGTTACGTGGTGAAGAATTGTGATCGGGATACGGTATCAACCCGGCGACCACGCCCAAGATCAACGAGGGGTCGATTTCCAGATGTGTATAGTCATCTCCATCGGGTTTTGCCAAATCCGATTCGTACAGCGCGATCAGCGCATTCTCCTCCTCTTCAGAGTCCAGGTACTCGATCGCTCCTTCGTTCACCAAGTCGTCAAAGTCTATTTCACCGTTCAGCAGTTTCTTGATATGTGATTCGGTAACTCGCGGCTTGCCTTTCTCCACCAGGATGACCGGTCTTCTTGCTCGCCCGCGATCTGAGTTTATCATTATGTCCTTTCTGTCCGCATAGTACGCGACGTTTACCTGAATGGATATTTCTCCTGCTCTCCGCTTCCGTCTCAGTTCTTCCACAAATCGTTCAGGATCGGTGTGGAACCCGATGAAATCGCCGTTCATGAAGACCCGAGTCCTGTTTTCTTCGCTGATCTCCAAAGAACGGGCTGGAGGGATAACACCAAGTTCGTACAAAAGGTGCTTGAAGGTCTCTTCGTCTTCCCCTACCGAGATCTCAACCAGTTGTGAGAAGTTCTTGACTAGGCCACAGTTCGGGCCTTCCGGTGTCTCACTGGGGCAGATTTTACCCCACTGGGTCGGATGCAAATCTCGCGCTTCAAAATGCGGCTGTGATCGTGATAGCGGCGAGATTATACGCCGGAGATGGCTCGCGGTAGCCACATAATTACTGCGCTCTAACAATTGCGAGACGCCCGCTCGGCCACCCACCCAGTTCCCGGTGGCAAGCGCATGCGTAATTCGCTCGGTGAGCACATCGGAACGGATAGCGGTCGATATCTTCAGCTCGCGACTTCGCATGTGCGCGCGTTCCAATTGATACCGCATGTCACGGATAAGTTTGGTGAACGATACGCGAAAAAGGTCCTCCATCAGGTCGCCTGCAAGCTTCAATCGTTTATTAGCGTAATGGTCCTTGTCATCCTCGCCTCTCTTACCCAAGAGCAGCTCGTAGCACGATTCCGCCATCCGGCCGAGGAAATGAGCCTTACCAATCTTGTCGTCAAGATGCGGGAGGAAATAGCGATCCAGGATGTAATTAACGCGCTTCTCGCGATACTCCTTTGCCTGCGTCGGCGCGATTTTACGACCTAATTTCTCGATTGCTTCCTCCTGTGTGCGTATCTCGCTCTCCTCGATATTCCCCTTGATGTGCTCTTTTATCTTCGGGTCGTTAGAGACGGCTTTTAGTAACTCCTCGTCATTTTCGAGTCCCAACGCGCGCATAAGCGTTACGAACTCTATTTTCCGGCCCACTGCGGGGAATGAAACTTCCAGTATGTCTTTCTTACTGATCTCCACACGTATGGGCACTCGGAATCCTTGTTTAAGCGAGAACACCTTTGAAACCACACTTTTACTCCCGTATTTCTCCTCGAAATTCACGAAGATTCTATTTGGCGCGAGATCTTCCAGCGTGATGATCACGTGCTCGGAACCGTTGACAATGAAATAGCCACCGGGATCGAGCGGGTCCTCGCCTGCCTCGTTCTTCAACCACTCCTCATATTCCTCGTCAGAGAGTTTTCGCCCTTCTTTTTCCTTGCGAACTTTCTCCTCGTGAACCTCTTTGGATACGTTACATTTATTTGATCGCACCATAATCGGCATCTCGCCGATTTCCACTTGCACCTCCGCGCTCTCTTCCTTTGTCCCGATCTCCTTGTTCTCGTAGTTCCGCACTATCCGCATGTCCAAGTACATCGGTGCGGCATATTTCAAATTCCGTAATCGCGCCTGGGACGGATAAATCTCTTCAGAAGAGCCGTCGGCTTCCCGCGATTTGGGTAGGCCGACGCTTATTTTACCAAAC
Organism: Methanomicrobia archaeon; assembly: GCA_016930255.1. Lineage (NCBI taxonomy): Archaea > Methanobacteriati > Methanobacteriota > Methanomicrobia > Methanomicrobia archaeon. The sequence goes on from JAFGHB010000038.1 coordinate 20,655, forward strand.
TCCACGCCTATTGTATACTTTCCCTCCTCCTCATCTTCAGCACTGATCGAGGTCTCTATATGCGACTGTTCCTCGATTACTTTGCTCATGCCCTCGTTGAGGAAGTAATTGAACGAATCAAGCTGATGCTGTGCTATTTTTCTCCTTTTTAAATATGCTTTTGAAAGAACACTTGGGTCTAGCATAATTACACACTCCACTCCTCTCTTCTATTCTATAACCAGCCGATAAGATATAGATTTACCAGCCGTTCTGCTGGTACGCCGAATCCGAATGACATCGCCCACTTCTACGTCTTTGATCTCTTTTATTACCGGATCAGAGACTTTAATCTTCGGTAATTGCTCCTTGTCTATTTTATACGTCTTTAAAAGCTCTGTTACGTCTCCAGCGTCCACTATCTCGTGCGTAGGCACTAACTCATGTTCACGTATCGAAACTTTTCCTTTCTTCATTTATCTATTTATTTCAGCTTTGTTACGGGCTCGACGGGATTTGAACCCGCGACCGACGGGTTAAAAGCCCGCTGCTCTACCTTTCTGAGCTACGAGCCCTTCCACTTCATCTTCCCTAGAGCGAAGAGAGATACCGGATTAGTAGTTCAAGAGCGGCATCAGCCGCCTCACGCTTGTTCCCCTCTCGATCTCCGTGGAAGATATGCTTCTCGTGATACAAATAATCCTTTGTTGCCACTGCTATATAAACTAATCCAACAGGCTTCTCCGGGGTTCCTCCACGGGGTCCGGCAATGCCTGTCGTCGAAATCCCGATGTCGCTATCCAGAATCGTTCTTACACCGTTCGCCATCGCCTCTGCACATTCTGCGCTTACTGCGCCCTTTTCTTCCACTATTTCGCGTGCAACGTGCAATATTTCAATCTTCACGTCATTGGCATACGCGGTTATACCGCCTTTGTAATAGTCCGAGCTGCCGGAGACGTTGGTTATCCGATGACCTACCAATCCGCCCGTGCACGACTCTGCGGTGGCTAACGTGAACCCTCTCTTTCGTAACGCTTCGCCAATTTCAACCTCTCTCATCTCTTCGTATCTTATTCTCACCTGCATCCATAAAAATAAAGTGAATGGATCGTGATGTTGGAAACCACGAGTACTTACGAGAGATCAGGGGGGTAGTTTATTTCTCTATACCGTGCCGTACCTTTACGGCGACGCCGTGCGTAAAGCTGTGCAGCTCTTCACCGGCTAACATCGCTCTGCCCGTTGCGAGCAGTCGATCCTGCTCGTCCACCACGAGTACTTCGTCATACGCCCGTATCGCAGGGTCGGCGTCGAGTACGTGCTTACAAAATGCCGTCTCGCCTTTTCGTACAAACTCGCTGCTCTCTTCGTTCATTATCACTCGTAGCCGTGGATACTGGAGATGCTGATGCAGCCGTTTCGCACCTTCGATACCCAGCGTGAAGAGCCCGTCACTACTCCTGAGCGTGGCTATCCTCTTGTCGCCTTCCTTTATCTGCGCTATTCGCCGTGTCCGTGAGAGTGTAAATTCAACGTTGTCAGTGAACAATACGGCGCCTGCTCCTCTGCCGAACTGATAGTCCGCAATGATCCTTGCCTTTTCGAGCAGGCGTTCCCTTTCTTCCTCTTCCATTTCCTTCTCTCGCTTTCGGTTGCACCACAGGTATAGCAACGGTTATTTTCCCAGCCCACGCTCGCAATCACGAGGATGTTTCCCACGGAGCCGTTTGCTTGCTGTCCCTTGTTTATTGATATTTAAAACTCTCTAAACTTTCTTAGTTAAGAACGTTTTAGCGAGCGCATGAAGCGAAGGAGAAGGATCGAGGATCTTGCAGAGCAGCGTATCGAACGGCTCTTTCAGCTTGCCGAGGTAGCAGCGAAGGAGGGGCGCGAGCAGCGCAGTCAACGCTATATCGAGCTTGCGCGTGCGATCGGGATGCGGTACCGGGTGCGAATACCGAAGCATCTGAAGATGCGGCTCTGCAAGCGTTGTCACGCTCTGTTAATCCCGGGGAAAACCGCACGAGTCCGGCTCAGGAGTGAGTACATGACAACCTCCTGTTTGCGGTGTGGGAAGCAGATGAGACGTCCGTATAAAACGCCGAGGGCGCCGTCTGTGAGGAGAAGCGAAGGAGATGAAAAGTGAGGTTTTGCGCACTTCAGTTTTTTGTAACCAACATAGATTGATAAATACAGGAAATTAATGAATTGCATGTGTGATGAGAATTTGAAAAAAGAAGAAGAGGTGAATGTTGAAGGATTAATAAATAAATGCTTTTTCAATCTTTTGATTGGTTGCAATGTAGTTCCTACCAATGAGAAGTATACAGGATTCGCGGACACGTTTTTGGGGAGTGAAAATGGCGTATATCGAATATATCCCTCAGTGATGCATTTTTTAGATTATATCAGGAGATATAGGGGGAAGCATCATGGGATATTTAGTGGAAATGTGCCACGTAATTTAAATTTGATAAATTCTTTAATAGATCTACCCCCTTTTTATACAGTAAAAGGGGAGAGAAATAAACTTAAACATCTTCTAAGACATATTTCAATGGATAAGTTTAGATTGGCTTGTTTTGTTGCTTTTGCCACGCTTGAACAAATAATTGTTAAGTATATTATATTTCTGGATGACACCTTGATAGATACAGATGGATTAGTCAAAAAAAACATCACCGTTAATAAGCGGCCAATTAAGGGAGGGAAACCACTTGTTGGCCTAAATAATAAAATTGACCTACTTATTGAAACTGACAAATCAGGATTGAGTAAGAAACTACAATTTCTAAAGGATAAGAAAGTATTCAAAAGAATTGTTACTATACATAGAAATGCTTTAATGCATACTGGGAGAGTACTTGACTGGGAAATTTACAACATACTACTACTCATTTATCTACTATTTTTACATGACCCATCAGCCCCTTTTAATGATTACGTTACTGAAGAGGATTAAGACACATTGCATTTTCATTGTAGATCCCAACAATGCAAAAAGAACCGCTGTTACGAATTTTCGAACGCCTCGGCGCGTATTCTCAGGAGCATAAAGTGCTTTCGGAGGGCGAGCTCACGGTGAAGATACGGGAGTGCGTGGACTCATTGAGCGCTGCGGAACGAGCGGAGCTGGAACGAACCTTAAAAGGTGATGCAGCACCGCAGATCTTCAGAAGCATAACGAGCACCGAGAAAATCTCCGTCTTCTCGCCCGATCTGCACACCAGGACAAATTACCAAGGCGAGGTGTTTTACTGCCTGCCAACGCATGGCTATCTGGCTGAGGAATTAGAGCAAGCGTTTCTACGCTGGGCCACAATACGAAGTCCGTTAGGTACGGTGAAGGACGTGCTCATTGAGTTCTTGAGACGGTGCAGTTACTCGATACAGGACGAACCCGCGGATGCTGGAACCGATTACCTCGCGGTGAGTGCGGTGAAAGCGAAAGAAACCCAGCACTATCGTCTCCGTCTCTTTATCTTCTCTTCGATTAAGTTCGTGCCACGGTTCATGGATGAGCATCCTGATGTATTGGAGAAAAAGGAGACGGATGAGGAAGTGGTGATGGCGGTGCCAACGGAGAAGACGCCGGCGCCCTTCATCTCATTTATCCGGGAGCACGAGGTGGGTACCGCTCAGATCTGGGTCGTCGATCTGACGAAGCGAACCGTCGATCCGCTCATCGGCACGCCCAGCGATCCCGACGTGGAACTGGAGTTTGCCAATCCCGAGCAGGCGCGGAGAGCGGTGAGCGTCTGGATGCGGAAGGTGCCTTTTGTTGAATGAGCTGTAAGTGAGGGATTCACCTCACCGCCCGTACCGCCGTTCACGCATCTGGAAATCCCGCACCGCTCGTAAGAGGTCAATCTTCCTGAAGTTCACCCAGTTCATATCCGTGAAGTAAAATTCGGTATAGACCGACTGCCAGATGAGGAAATCCATCAACCGTGTCGCGCCCGATCTGATAACGAGGTCGGGTTCAGACTTGAAGAGCAATTCCGATTCAATAAGCTTCTCGTCGATCTCGTCCGGATCGAGCTCTCCGGCTGCTACTTGCTTCGCGATCTCTTTGGTCGCCTTGGTCAGCTCGCTCCTGCCACTGAACCCTAACGAGATGGTGATCAGCTTCTCGTTCTCCTCGCCAGCTTCTTCTTGATACCGCGCATACACGGGTTCCAGGTTCGTTTGTTCTCGGTCATAGATGACGAGCGACACCTCGATGTCACGCAACGCCGTTTTGAGCCCTGTATCGAGCTGTGAATACGCAATTTTCAATAAATCAGGGGCCATACCGTCGTGGATGACGCTGACGTACACACTTATATGCGCTATACCCAACGCATGGCACCAGCGTACGAACTGCCTGAGCTTCTCCAATCCTCGCTCGTCCGCGAGAAGGTCCGTTTCGTCCAGGACAAGGAGAATATGATGCACGGGTATGGGCGATTTTACGATCTCGCGTTCTAAGTGCTGCTGGTAAAGGAAAGAAACGGGCTTGAGCATAAGCGCCGGGAGAGGGATTCGAACCCTCGCTCCCCGTAAGGGGAAGTAGGTTAGCAACCTACCGCCTTAGGCCTCTTGGCTATCCCGACCTCACGTTTAGTCTGGTTAGTTATCTCCTATTACGTATAACATATCTTTCAACTAACTTCTACATAAAGATTTATTCGCCCACGTGATTCAGGCGTCTCTGCCCTTTTCCCGTCAATCGCCACTTGTACGGCCTCTTCCTCGTTCGCTTCACTATCCGCTCGGCCTCCAGCAGCCGTAAGTGATGGCGCGAGACGGCATAACTCAGAACGGTTAAGCTCGCAACTTCTTGTATGGTTCGTGCGCGCGCGTTCTCCTCCATCACCTCAAGGATCTTCGTCCGCACCTGTAACCCTTGTATAACATTCCTCCTACGCTCTAAGTAGGCATCGGGATGATACGACGTTCTTCGCTGCATCCTCAACTCAACATGCTAACTAACGAATACGAACGAATCTTTAACAGGTTATTTAGTAGACGCCCCGTTTCCTCTTCATTTGTTGCAGGAACAGCACAACGACCACAACGACCACGACGACGACGACGATGATAATACCATAATTCCGATAGGTTCTGCTCCCGACTGCGGACCCAGCCTTCGCTGCTGCATCCTGAGCGGACGTTATTGCCGCTTCAGCTTCTTCTAATGCTTCTTCCGGTTTGCCCTCGCCGTAGAACTGATTGGCATCCTTCAAATGCTTATCAGCCAGCTCAAGGCTCGTCTCAGCCTCCTCTACATCCAGACCGCGCTCTGCAGCATCCGTAATTGCCACATTCGCCTTGGCTATTTCCTTATTGGCGTTGTCAATCTTAACGATCGCATCCTCTATAGTCTTAGAGGATACCTCTCGTTCTATACTGATCACCGAATAGTTCCCCTCGGTCGTCGCTTGCAGTATGGTTAAAAAGGTGTATGCATTTCTTGTTCCTACTTCAGGCGCCTTTCCTGACCAACTTATCACCACGTCATCTACGACCTTCTTATGCTTTAAGGTATAGGAACGGCCACTTTGAAGCGCTTTGTCTTCCAGGCCTTCCCCACTTATGCTCCCTACTGCACCCTCCAAATCAGAATAGAACGTAAGCGTCGATTCGTCCAGCTCCTTGCTGACGTTCGTAAAAACAACTTTTATAGAAACTTCACTGCTGCCTTCCGCCAATCCCGTCTCATACACCTCATCATACCGTATATCCATTACCTCCACCTTCTGGAACGGGGATTCCGGTAATAACGTTGACTCGTCCGCAGCGCAGATGCCCACCATGCAGAGCGGCATCAGACAACACGCACTTATGAGAAGCAGGGCCAGTATATGACGGTAGTTAATTTTCATGGTATCACCTCAGAACAGCGGCTTTATCGCGTCGTTGGAATCCAGGAGCACTTTGTAATCCTTCTCTTTCTCGCTCGATACTTCCTTGATC
>JAFGHB010000039.1 GCA_016930255.1 Methanomicrobia archaeon
ACCGAAGTATTGAGCATATCAAGTCCAACATTGGTTCTCATGTAAGTTTTATGGAGTTGGCTTACAAGCCATAGAATCAAATCAGAGAAGCCTATGCCAAAGAACCCAAGTATCATATCGATTAATCCGATCACGCCCAGGATGATCCCCCCTATTATTGCGATAATCAAGCCCACGGGCCCAAGCATTCCGATCAGGAAAAATATGAGTCCAATAAGGAAAAGACAAATCGCATATAAGCTCATAATGGCCGCATAGAGAAATCCTTGGAATGTTCCGGTTGCTGACCATCCTTCACTCATAGAAATGAGAAAGAAACCGAGCAGTGCAAAGCCTATATCAAGTACCAGCCCTACGACACTCAAAATTATCGTGACCGCATTAAGAACCTTCGTCAGCTTTGTACTGGTATCGGCAACAGCTTTAAATGCCTTTCCAAGCGTTTCCCAAGTAGATAGAAGGCCAAACCACTCAGCCTTAACAGTCTTGAAAGCAGTGAAAAGGTATTTTCCCGTTACTACGTAACCTATAAGGTCATTAATAACGGAAACCACTTTGAACGCAGTACTTACAGAAGTCTCTACAAGACTTGCTACAAAGGGCTTTTCATACGCTTTGAAATCGGTAAGGTCATCCCCTATCCTTGGTACGGTTGACTCACCCACATTCCAAGCAAGCGCTAAGAGCATCATGGAGGATAAGGTATCTTCCTCCAGACCGATAGACTCTCCCCATTCCTGCATTTCAGCCATAACCGCTTTTGTTTCAAGGACTTCTTGAGTGGTGGTATTATACCAGCTTGTCTTCAACATTTTCATGGTAATCATCGGCTCGCTCCGCAAGTCTACCGAGAGATTATTTCCCAGGATGCAGGAGTGCGAGTCAATCTCGGACAGCTCTGTCTTCGTGAAATTACTCGCAAAAGCAGCAATAACAGGAAGAATCTGGTTCTCGGGCAGCGAATTCAGGGCAGCGGGCGTCATCCTGCTGGTAATGTTCAACAATGCCAGATCCTGATGCGAGAAGCTCTTGATTGACGAAGTAATACTCACGTTATGATTGGCAAGTTCTGCTGGCATATCGTATACTAAAGTCTGATTATTTCTCAGGAACGCATATGCCAATAAAAAGTTGGCACCTATCGTCTGGTTAATATCATCACTATAAAACAGGCCTACGTCATTACCATAGCTCTCCTCAACACTGAACCCGGTGAGTGTAAAGCGTTCGTTATACTTGACAAGCGTGGTATTTTCGGATAGTATTGTCCCATTTTCCATGCGGTCGGTCTTTGCCTTCACCAGCCAGATAAGACTTGCATTCCCTCGGATGTCAAGCGGCTGAGAGGCGGGATAGAACATTTTGCCACCTAGAGCCACATCTGCCCCGCGGCTCTGGACCTGAGCGAGAGGAACATATGCCCTGTCGGCAAAGATGCCAATACCATAATCCGTCACCTCTGATTGCGCTGGAACCTGATTTAAGGTCAACTCAAGCATGGGGATAATTTGGATATCATCCGTGGAATTATCCAGATCCTGCATCGTGCCCTTACAGTCATAGGGCCAGTCCCAAGTCCGTAAAGGCAGCATCATATTGTCAGGATTGTCAGGTCTTAGCTGGAAGTTTATGTATGTGGGATGCCCGTTGGTCTTGATATCAAAATTGAAGCTTTCGCTTGTGCTGGATTTTGAGAACGGGGACAAATCTAACGTATCAGTCACGCCGTCACCATCATTATCGAAATCCCACTGATTGGGAAAGCCATCATCATCACAATCAAGAGAGGAGACGTTTGTCACCTCGAAATAATCCGATAAACCATCACCGTTTGAATCCGGCTCCAGAGGGTCCAGATTATTCCTCGCTTCGTACGAATCAGTCAATAGGTCGAAATCCGAATCTGAATTGTTCAAGTCAGTGCCGAGTATCCACTCCACCGAGTCGTAGAGACCATCACCGTCAGTATCTGTTCGGTTAGTCAAAGGCGTTGCATTCTGAAGGGCATCCACATCGATTTCAAAGCTCTGCTGCTGATTCGCCGCGGCACGCATCTGCCCAAGCGCGCTCAAAGCGGAAGCGGTGGCGGGTGTGATGGAAGAAGGCGCTGGTTTTGAATCCAACCGTAACGTAGTCTCAGCAGGTCGGGCGATGGCTGGCTGCAAAGCGGCCGCTACGAGCATGCAGATGGCGAAAAACGCGAAGATACAGAGTGATTTTGAAGAGTGTTTTAACATTATCACTCTATATAAACGTACACTTCAATGTTACATTTAAACGTTTCTGTTCTGCTCGAACTCTTAGACGTATGCTTATTCACTCGATAAGCTCTTGCAGGACCGAAACCACTGTATCCAACTGCTCTTTACTGATGACTAATGGTGGGACCAATCGAATCACATTCCCGACGGTGCAATTGAGCAGGATTCCTCGTGCAATAGCCTTATCTAGGAGTTCGCTACAGGGCATTACTAATTCGATCGCCATCATCAGCCCTTTGCCTCGTATCTCCTTCACCACCAGACGTGATTCCAGTCCGTTCTCACCGTGAACTCGCTCCATGACGTAGTTGCCGAGTTCTCGTGACCGTTCCACAAGTTTCTCATCTTCCATCACGCTAATAGAGGCTAATGCCGTCGCACACGCCAGCGGATTGCCACCGAAGGTTGACGCGTGCTCACTGGCTTCGAATTCTATGCCATCGCGTGCAAGCATGGCGCCGATGGGGAAGCCCGCGCCCAACGCCTTTGCAAGTGTCATTATATCCGGCTCGACACCATCGTGATCCTTGCCAAACCATTTACCGGTGCGGCCAAACCCGGTCTGCACCTCGTCCAGAATCAGCAAGACTCCTTTCTCCGTGCAGATCTCGCGTACCTCGTTCAAATAGCCCGCAGAGGGCACAATTACGCCATTTTCGCCCTGGATGGGCTCTAATATAACTGCAGCAGTCTCGTCGTCGATCGCGTCTCGAATCGCCTCGGCATCGTTGTATTGCACGAATTTAACGCTCTTTAGGAGCAACGGCTCGAACGGGCGTCTGAATTTCGGCTCATACGTTGCACTCAGGGAAACCACGGTTCTGCCGTGAAAACTTCCTTGTGCCGCGATGAAGCCACGCTTGCCGGTTACTTTACATGCCAGCTTCATTGCGGCTTCTATGCTCTCCGCGCCTGAATTACAGAAGAACGCCTTGGCCATGCCGCTCAGCTCCGATAGCTTCTCTGCGAGTTTCACCTGCGGCTCCGTATAATACAGATTGGAGACGTGCATGAGTTTCGCTGCCTGTTCCTGGATCGCCTTGACAACAACGGGATGGCTGTACCCCACGGCATTCACCGCAATGCCACCCACGCAATCGATATACTCGTTACCGAAGAAGTCCTTCACTACCGCGCCTTTGCCCTCTTTGAGTACGAGCTGCGGCCTTTTGTATGTTTGCATGATATACCGCTTCTCAAGCGCAATAATCTCTTCCTGAGACGAAAACATCTCATCCATTCACCTTCCTAGCTCCTTCAGCAATTTCCGAGGATTCACGTCCATCGCTTTTCGCACTTCGTCGGGGTCTAACCCGGTACCTGCGAGGATTCGTGCACCGAATTCTTCGGTCAGGAAATCGTCCGGAGAATGCAAATCCGAATTGAGCACGACGCTCGCTCCGACGTTCCGTGCGACTTGCGCAACGTGCCCATTGGTCAGGGAATGCCCCTTTCGTGACGAGATTTCGAGATAAATGCCATTTTCCTTTGCTCGTTCCGCTTCCTCTTCTGTTATCAGGCCGGGATGTGCGAGTATGTTCACGGCGGGGTTGCTCACGGCTGCTCTGTTCGTGCCGCTTTCCACAGGCTCCGCGATCGTCTCGCCATGCACCACCACCAGTTCCGCACCCAAATCCGTTGCCTTTTTCACGAGTGCCCCGATCTTCTCTGGCGGCACATGCGTGATTTCCACGCCTCTTATCACTTCTATCTCACTGTTTGGGTTAGCCTGGAGTTCTGATTTCTGTAAACACTTCAGTATGTGCTCCACGTTCGTGAAATCCACGTGGTCCGTTATTGCAACCGCTTCGTAGCCGTGAACGACCGCTCGCCTTACCAATTCGCTCGGGATGAGCTCGCCGTCGCTGAGGAGCGAATGCGTATGTAGATCAAACATTTTTACGTTTACTTGCCTCCGCTCTTAGTCTTAGATTTCTCACGCAGCTCTTTTATCCCGTTCGCAATTTCTTGCACGATCTCGCCTTTACGGCCTTTTTTAGTCACTAACACGCGACCGCTCTTGTCCCAGTGCGCCTTCGGATACGCCTTCTCCTTCTCCACTTCAGGCTCAAGGTTGAGCGTTCGCGCAACCGATTCGATCTCCTCCACTTTTGGCGATTTCACAGCGTGCTTGCGCGCGACGAGTCGCCCTTCGCTTTTCGTTTTTCCCGCGGCCAGATACGCAGGCCAGATGACCATCTTCTTCATAAACTGTTCTTTTGAAAAAGAGACCTTAACTAAAGAAAAAGCTTGATGGCCGGAATCAAATCGCTATACTTATTCTCGTTGATTGATGATAGATTGCTCTTTGAGGATTGACGTTGCTGAAGAAATAACTTGAGATTGCTGGAATGCTTCATCAAGGAAGCGTTTATAAAAGTGATTGCAGCCCAGCCCATATATCCTGAATATTGATACCCAACTGCTGCCATACGACGTACGCACCGATGAACGTGCCCGCAATGCTGCCCAGATTCGCCAGTGCCGCGACAAGGATAACTTTAAACAGCCGGTTGCTCATCAATTCCCGCACCGATTCCACCTCGAGCATGCTCTTTACATCGTCCAGAGACGGCTTTCGGAAATGCGCTTCCGCCAGCCCGGCGAACCAACCAGCCGCTAAAAACGGGTTGAGTGACGTAAGCCAGGCCACGGCAAATGCGGTAAGCGCCGAAATTGGATGCCCGCGTGCGATGACCACACCAGCCGCCGAGAGGACGCCGTTGATAGCGAACCACCACAGAAACGCTCGAAGCAGCACATCTGCTGATATGTCCGTGAAGATGAAGGCTAAAAGGATAACCACGAACGCTACGCCAATCCCGATCCCTAACAAGCTCCCTATCGATATGTTAACCCGTTTCTTCGGCAGCGAGCTCAACTCCTCCTTCGTTGGTAACAACTCAGGCTGACTTAGAAATTTCTTTATTCCCGCTACGTGCCCCGCACCGACGACTGCAACTATTTTTGGCGCTTCATGCACGGCCGCGGTTGGATCCCACGTCTCGGACGGCTGATACGATGCAGTTCGCTCGAATGTTACCACCGGCTTACTTTGCAGTTCCAGTAAGCTCCTTGCGATATACGCGTCTCGTTCATCTAACAGTGCCGTTGCGGCACCGGGTGAGAACTCGCGGAGCTCTTTCATCAATTGCGTCACGACGTCGTCATCCGTCAGTCGATCAAGCGTGATCTCTTGATTCGAGCCCATAACACCGGTCAAGAATTTCTTATCCCCGCGCTCCTTTCCTTCGCCACCCTCATCTTCCGCTCCATTGTCGCCTCCTATGCTGGCGATCGAGAAGATAATAGAAAAGAGCATCTTGAGCTTCTCCCAGAGCCGCATCTTCTTCCAGAATCGCTGCATCGTTATTTGTATTGGACGGTCGATCAGTGCCACATCGCAACCCAGCTCCTCCGCTTTATTTATCGCGGCCATCATGTCCGCCCCCGGCTCTATTCCTAACTCTGCGCCCATTTTGCGCTGTACGTAGGCAAGCAGCCAGTGCGTGAGGATCAAAAACGGATTGCCAGAGCTGAGCATTTCTTTTGGCGATAACTCCTTCACTTCGCCTTTCAATGAGTCGAACCTTCCCTTATCTAACTCAACAGCGACGACGTCAGGCCTCTCACGTTCTATAACTTCTTCTACCTCTTTCACGCTCTTTTCCAAGACGTGCCCGGTTCCTACCAATAGGATAGTTCCTAAATCATGCTCGCTCATACCTGCTTTTGCCCTCTTGGTACTTGCCGCCTGTACATCAGTACGTAATAGCCCTGCGGAGTTATAAATTCTGAACACTCCGAGCACGGGAAATTGTGAATGTTACACGCCTATTATGCATAGCCTGCCGTTTTATAGCGTAAGAGAGCAGCAACACCGCCAAACGCGCGTTTTAACTGCGATCCTTCCTCGAATTCCGTCGAGATAAATTCCACGTTCGCGCTCGTCAGCTCAGCCTTCTCCACCAGCTCGCGTACAAACTCGGCTTTGAGTTCTTCCGAGATCATCAACGTATCCACGGCGCCCAACTCCAGGTTCTTTCTCACGTCCTGCTCACCGTATGCCACCATCGCCTCGTTATTCGCTATGAACTCCATGAATCGCGCCATGAGCTTCTTCTCACGCATCAAATCCATTCCTTCCAGAACTTCTCCCGCCGCGTCCACGAGCTCATAAAGGCCTGATTCGTCGGTATACGCGACGTCAAACTCCCCGAGGATCTTATTCTGCAGTTCGTAATGCAGGTGCGACCCTTTTATGAAATCCTCCTTCGTTGGGCTCGGACCACCGATCAGAAGCCCCTTGAGTCCCTCAACTTGAAGCAGGATCTGTGATGTGTGTTCGCCGATCCGTTTATAAAAATCATCGGTTGCGATCTCACGCAGACGTTGGAATCGAGCCGCAGACTGCCCGCCTTTCCGTATCTTACCCGGAACGGACGACGTCAGGTGTTTCACGGGCTCCACGATCTTACCATGCAAGATCCCGATCGTCGCTTCTCGTTTGTCCAGCACGAGCAAGCCGTATTTCTCTTTCTCCGTCACGAGTTCTTCCAGCGGCTCGAGGAAGAAACTCGAATCGCAATGATAAATATAAGAATAGATCTTTGCTGGCGGCTCCACGATGTACGTTTCTATATCTGTCTTGTCTCCGCCCTTGTCGATGGCACCGCAGAAGATCACCAGACCGTTTTCTCCCACGCGCACATAGCGCAGCTTCGCCAAGATGGATTCCAGCGAGCTTTGCACGTTCGTGCGGGTAATCTTACTCTTGATGTTCATTGCCTGCCCGTGTTCGTCACGGAGTTGAGACGTAACGTCAGATATCTGCTTATCAGGCGGAATGTAAACTGACACGAGCTCCGTGCCTCGTCCGCTCTTCTCCCTCAATTCTTCTAATACTTTCCTGAATTCGTACTTCTTTATTTGATCCATAGCTCATAACCTTATTCCTTTTTTGCGCTCACTTATTCATATCGCGTGTGCGCTCGTAAAAACCCAAAAAGGATTTTCCTGCTCTCTCACCGCGTTTCTTCTTTTATAGTGAAATAAAAGAGAAGGTTAGTGGATGCGTCGACCGGGATTTGAACCCGGGCTGTAGGCTTGGAAGGCCCAAGTCATACCTCTAGACCATCGACGCGCTTTCCTCTGCTTATTTATTACGCCGAGTTACTTATATATTTTTACCGGCACGTTGCCGTCCTAATCCATTTTTACCGTCATCACGCAACAATACTCGTCCGTACACGCGAACTCCGGTATTCTCTCTAATAACCGTAATTGAAATACGCTTTCTGATCCCGTTAGTGGCTCTTTCAGAAATGCACAAGCTAACAAGGCAGATTGAGACGCGTTATCCTGTTGTATGTCATCGTCGTTTTCCTCATTGCCGGATTCGAAGGCCTCTTCTTCTTTAAACACGGGTTTTATTTCTATAAAACGGGAATTATAAAACGAGACGTGTGCAATGAAGGCCAAACACCTCGAAGGAATAAGCGCAAACGTACTTCTCTTGGGCATTGTTAGTTTTCTGAACGATTTGAGCAGCGAAATGATCATCCCGATCTTACCGATACTCATAACCTCGTTGGGCGGTGCGGGTCTGATTTTGGGGCTAATCGGCGGATTACAGGACAGCATATCGAGTATTTTAAAGGTCCTTTCGGGCTACTGGTCTGACCGAGTAGGGAGGCGAAAGATATTTGTCTTCGGTGGCTATCTGACTTCTGCGGGCTTCAAATTGCTGCTCGCATTCTCTCGGATCTGGCAGCACGTATTGCTCTTCGCCAGTTTCGAACGCGTGGGCAAGGGCTTGAGAACCGCACCGCGAGACGCTATCATCGCCGATTCTATGCCGGACGCAAGAGGAACGGGTTTTGGCATTCACCGGGCATTCGATACGCTGGGTGCGATCTTCGGCGGTTTGGCGGCGCTCAGTTTGTATTGGTTCCTAGAGTTTGAATTCATGTACATCATCTTTATCGCCGCGATCATCGCTTTTATTTCGCTCGTACCGATTCATTTCATCAAGGAGAGCAAGCGAGCACCGCAGGAAATAAACCTGCAAATAAGCCTGAGAAAGCTGTCTCGGCCTCTTATGCTCTTCATTACGGTGGCTTCCGTCTTTGCACTCGCCAATTTCACCTACATGTTCTTTATTCTCAAGGCGGAGACGGCGTTTATGCCACTCATGCCCTTGAAGGAGTCCGTTGCTCTTGCGATCTTCTTATATGTCCTCTTTAACATCTCCTACGCCCTGCTCGCCATTCCGTTTGGCACGCTCTCCGACAGAATAGGGAAGTGTCGCGTGCTTATCGCCGGCTATCTACTCTTTTCCGTAACCTGCCTCGGATTCGCCTACTTTGACTCGCTCTCTGCCTTCTTGATATTATTCCCGCTGTACGGCGTGGTGTATGCGATGATAGACGGTAACCAGCGGGCTTTTATTTCTGACCTGTCCTCTGCTGATTTGCGGGCTACTGCGTTAGGCACGTTTCATACCATGATTGGGATACTAACGTTACCAGCAAGTTTAGTCGCGGGCTTTTTATGGAATGTAACGCCCACCCATCATTTGACCTTTCTCTTTGGCAGTACGGTCAGTATCATAGCTGTTCTCCTGTTCGTTGCTCTTAGAAAACATTTTTGCGACTTCTGAGGGCAGAGCGAAGAAAGGGAATCTGGCAAATGTTCAACGGGGTAACGGCTGATGAGCGAGTGCAATGATCAGCGCATGGGCTGGGCTTTTTTCAATTTAATGGTCTCCAAAAAGCACCTTTAATTCCGTCTCTTATGAGCTATTCGTTTCCCAATGATTTTGCTCTTTCAGGATATATAAAAAGATCAGTACGCCGAGCGTGTTTGCCGCGACCATTGGAATCGCAATTTGTTCGACAAGGTGTATCGCTTCTGAGAGTGGTCGAGCAATAGCGAGAATTAAGCTCATATGAACGAGTTCCACAACGACACCGAGAAATATCGCCCTCGAATAATATGCAGCTCCCGGTTTAAACTTCTTCGAGAGCAATCCTGCCAGAACTCCGGCGAAGATGGTGGCGATTGGACAGGGAATGGCGGTAAACCCGCCCTGGCTATACCGGTGTATCGCGGCGATAACGCCGGTTAAACCCCCTATTATCGGACCTCCAAGAATCCCTGCCATCATCGGACCTAGATCCCGTATATTAGCAATGGCACCGCTGACGGGTATACCCCGTAGTGTTCCATAGATGGCCAGCACGCTGAAGATAATAACGATCCCTACGTTATCGTAGATTGTACCAGTAGACCTGAAGACCTTTTTGAATGCCCTGCGTTTAGAAAGAAGGTAAACAACAAGCATTACCAATGCCATGCGTTCCATGAGAAGCAGGCAAAACACTATCACAGGATTCATCATACGGGCACCTGTATAAGCTTCGTATTACCTTTTATAAAACTTTGTAAATTTCCCGCGACTCATTTGAACTTCTCTTTACTTTAGCTTCTAACTTCTGAAAAGCCCCTCGTCGCGTAATCATATCGGGTTCGTTTTACCCTTCGGTCGTTCTTTATTTAGTAAAAGCGGCCTGTAAAACCAGCCTGTTCACTCGTGCCTGCGATCTTTTTAAATTGCAATTGGCTGAGCATAAGGGAAAATCACGTGGCCAATAAAAAGCAAGCTCATGAGGGCTAATATGATGTAGATCCAGTAGATGATAGTCCTTATTCTGAATTGCGTTAAATTCATGCGGCGTTTCTTCACATAGTCTTCGGCAGAAGAAAATCTGTCGCAGAGTAAATCGTCAATTCCCAATTCTTTTAGCCCGTTCTTATCAAGAGCATTGTGGATATCAAGTTTATTCCGGATTACAGAGATCGCATAGGTTGCCTGCAAATAATAACGACTCCCCCTGTACAAAATGGCGATCCCGAATAGGCTGAACAGTAAAGCCAAGAGAGGAAAGGTAACGATAAGGATTTTCGGCGCTTGAGATCCTGTTAATACTGCACTTAATCCTAAAAGGGCGGTGACTAACGCTGAAATGAAGTGTGCACTCCGCCATATTGAGGTATGGTACTCGTTCGCCAGGGATCGTTGCTCCGCAAGTAACGCACGTAAATCTTCCTCTTTCATGGTATCACCGACCGGCATCGTTCCGACCTTATTTTTGGGCACATCATATATTCTTCCCCCTCGTCTCGGGCAATACTCTTCGCCGGTATTTCTTATAAGACTTTCGAAATTTCTTTCTCGTTCGTTCCGTTTTCCGAGGATAAACTAAGGATCCTTTTTTTTACTCCGACTTCTTCGGCATATTCCGCACTCGGCCGTCGTCGGTATCGCTCCGTGCGTGCGAGCCATTAGAATGCGTAGATGATCCTTACGCGTGCGGTCACCTCAACTTCTGACGGTGTTATTGGTGTAGCAGGGGTGGGTACCGGGACACCGGCTTCAGCAGGCGCTGAAATCCGATAGACCGGATAGTAGTAATCCTCGACTGAGATTTCTACAGGATAGATCCGTGTTATCCCATGGTCTCAGCCACCACGTCTGCTTTACTCCCGGCATTGTTGACCGCCTTGCGTAATGCATCGCTGTATGCGAGTTCCTGCAAAGACTCCGAAAGTTGAAACGATATCGAGTCAATTCTATTCGCTCCGCCGCGTATGGCGGCATCGATTGCCGTTCCCGCATCGTCGGGTATACACACCACTTCAATCATGTTCGTTGCTCGGTATCCCACGATCACACTCTTTTGCTCCCGGCCGTTCAGCGTCTCCTCTTCAATCCAAGTGTAGATAGGGGTGATTGAATACTGCAACGTCTTCACATCGCTAAATCCCGCCCTTTTCAGCTCGGCGAAGATGGTAGTCATGTTAGCAGAATTAATCGCAGCGGCTTCCTTCGCGGTTACCGCTTCGCTCACTACGGCTACCAGCACGTGTGCCTCGTCCGGTGTGGTTTTAACGATTCCGCTCCCGCTCACTTCTAAGGTTTTGTTAAACGCTTCCTGCTCGGAAATTGAAGGGGAAAGGAGCAGCGCTAGAGCCACTATGACAATCACACCAAGCAAAAGGCCCGCAGCAAAGCCTAGTTTCTTGTTCATGCGTAAACTATAAAGCGTGTACCATAAATACTTTTGTTTCTGATTATCTGAATTTCTTCAAGACGATCATTGCAAGCTGTACTTTCTTAATTTTAAAGCTGAAGTTGAGTTCTTCGAGATACTGGAATATCTTGATGAATTCGTAGGCAGTATCAAAGGCCAAAAAGGCAATGAGATAGAGCCACGGAAGAGCGGACGCCAGACACAAGCCTAAGGTGCCTACCTTCATGCTGCAGCGGTGTGCGAAGAAGAACTCACCAAGTTCATAAGTCTTGTGGGTATCCACATAATCGTTCCCTTTTTCATCCGCGACCCCCATCACGGTAAGGACGATCAAGGGTCCATACGAAAAACGTGACATCATGGTCAGGAAGAGAACGGCAATCAAAGCGATAGTACTCAGCTTAAATGTCACATTGTCCACTTTCCCCGAGAGCAACACGGCGAACAGAATTGCGAACAACACGGTTGCTGAAAAGGAATCGAAAATGGATAAGCTAATCCAAAGAATCACCAGGATAGGGGCCATGAGTATCGCTATCCGCTTGCTAAACGTCTCTTCGTCAAACGCGTCATCAATATACTTCAATCCGAAGCCGATTATTGCAAAAGCAATAACAATACACACGTGATATCCATATTCCATATATTCCGGAGCAAGAGCTAGAGCCATGGCTACCCACCTCTACCTATGGGCTTCTTCAGATCCGGAATAGCCAGAATCGGCGCTCGTTTCATTCTGAGTATCCTCTTTTACCCGCACACCACTTTTACGACCGAGTGAATTTTTCAGGCATCAACCCCCTTATTCCTCGTTTTTTATTTACTACTGGTGTTTAATCCCCGTTTGCTCACCTCAGAACAGCGGCTTTATCGCGTCGTTGGAATCCAGGAGCACTTTGTAATCCTTCTCTTTCTCGCTCGATACTTCCTTGATC